>CANPXK010000126.1 GCA_947585965.1 uncultured Clostridia bacterium | reverse complement strand
CTTTTGGGCACAGGTCCGCAGGCGTTTTTCTCCCTGCCTATCGCAGAGATTATACAGAAATTTATAGAGGCTGTATCTCTTGCAGTTGTAATTATAGTGTGTGCCGTTCCCGAGGGACTTCCGCTTATGATTTCCCTTGTTCTTATGCAGAATACAAGTAAAATGCTTGATCATAACGTGCTTGTCCGTAAAGCAGAGGGTATCGAAACCGCAGGTTCGGTTAATATACTTTTCAGCGATAAGACAGGTACGATTACAAAGGGTGTTCTGGAGGTTGTTGAGTTCTTCACAGCTGACGGAAAGACTATACCGATGGATGAGCTTAAAAACCACGGTAAGGTCAATGACTGCCTTAATTTTGCCATAGGCAAGAACACACAGTCAATGTTTGATTCCGAGCATGAAATTATCGGCGGTAATATTACCGACCGTGCACTTATGAAATTCATAGGTGAAGAAACATTCAGAAAGCTTGAGACTGATACTGTTAATGTTGTAACTGACAGTCAGAGCTTTAACTCAACGAATAAATTTAGTCAGGCAAGAATTGACACACAGGGCAAGACCTTCTATAAGGGTGCGCCCGAAAGACTGCTTGCAAAAGCGAAGAAATATCTTGATGCAGACGGTAATGTCCGTAGTATAGACGAAAAGGCTCTTAACGCAAAGATTGACGAGCTTTCAAACAAGGCAATGAGAGTACTTTCGTTCGGATATTCGGAAAGGCCGCTCAAGGAAAATGAAATCAATGACGACCTTGTTATAATAGGTCTTGTAGGCATAAGGGATGACGTGCGTCCCGAGGCTAAATCAGCTATAAAAGAGGTTCAGGATGCGGGAATACAGGTTGTCATGATAACGGGTGACCGCCGTGAAACAGCCGTTGCAATAGCGAAGGATGCAGGTCTTATAAAAAGCGAGAACGACAGGGTTCTCACTTCTGCCGAGCTTAACGAAATGTCTGATGATGAGATAAAGAAGATTATACCGAATATCAGGGTTATTGCAAGAGCCTTGCCGACGGATAAGTCAAGAATGGTAAGACTTTGTCAGGAGCAGAACCTTGTTGTAGGTATGACGGGTGACGGTGTAAACGATTCGCCCGCACTGAAGAGAGCGGATGTCGGCTTTGCAATGGGCAGCGGCTCAGAGGCTGCAAAGGAAGCCGGAAAGATCGTTATACTTGACGATAACTTCCGTTCAATCAAGGATGCTATACTTTACGGACGTACTATTTACCACAATATTCTCAAATTCTGCACATTCCAGCTTGTTATCAACGTAGCGGCTGTTGTTGTCAGTGCGCTTGCACCGTTCTTTGGCGTAGAGGAGCCGCTTAAGGTAACGCACCTTTTGTTTGTAAACCTTGTAATGGACAGTCTTGGCGCCATAATGCTCGGAAACGAGCCGGCACTTCCGAAATATATGCACGAAAAGCCGCGGCGTCGTGACGAGAGCATTATAAGCAAGAAAATGGCAAGTCAGATCGGCATAATGGGGGCATGGGTGGTTGCTCTCAGTGCATTGTATTTCATGCTTCCGCAGATTGCCGCAGTGTTCACCTCAAATGCATCACAGGGCTTTGGCTCTACGGTTGCTATATCGGAAGAGCATATTACAGGATATTTTGTTCTGTTTATACTTGCGGCATTGTTTAACGGGTTTAATGTCCGTGACGAGGGCTGGGGTATATTCGGAAGACTTAATGAAAATCCGAATTTTATAAAGATATTCCTTGTAATTGCACTTGTTCAGGCATTTATTGTAAATGCCGCACTTATTCCGGGTCTTGATTGGCTGAGTGCTATGTTCAGCTGCACACCATTCAGCTGGCAGGGCTGGCTGGTTGTTATAGGTATGGCTGTAACAATGATACCCGTGGATCTTATCAGAAAAACTATCGTAAAAGCAGCAAGCAAAAAGGATAAATAATTATACCAAATTGAAAGAGGAGCATCGGATGTGCGTGCAGAATGCAGTCCGTATGCTCCCTTTCTTTTATTTATTGGCTGTTTTATCAGTATTCATCATAATATGCATAAGATATTTCTTGCTGAGTACACCTTCGGTGCTCATACATATTTCGGGTACTAATTTGTCAAGTTCATTTTTTCCGCACAGGGAATATAAGGCACATAAAAAATAATTCCTGTCCGTGTCTTCGGGCAGAATCCCCCTGTATTCGTTCGGAAAGCGTGGGATGTATTTATATATTATTTTACTGTGTGTATCAATATCGGGCTTGTATGCCGTAAAAATAAATGCCGACTGCGAAGGGACGGCATTTATTTTATTTTTGTAAATCAGTATATCGCATGGCGGCAAATCATCGGGGGTATTGACGATTTTGAGCGTGCCGCCGGTGTTTTTATAATATTCCGCCGCACGTTTGCCGTAGAAACAGGACATTTCCGTGCTTACCGTGATTTCCGATACAAAGGAAAATAATCTTTCGATAAATTCGTGACATTCCGCAAGGGGGTCATGCACACATATCTTCAGACTATCCGTTGGAAATGAAGCGAGTATATCAAGAATAAAATTTTCCATAAGCCTGATATTCAGTGTATTATCACAAAACCTCTCTATGGGATAATTAACGGGAATTATGTTTTCACGGCAAAGCACTGTATCGGATACCTCTCTGATATAAGGATATATTTTTTTGAAATTGAAATTTCCGTGATAATATCTGTGTTTTATGTTTAGGACGGATATATCATCTATGGATTTTATTTCCCTTTCTGTGCGGCTTCTGCGGAAAAGAGAAATAAGCCTTCCCCTGACTCCTGTACCTTTAAGCTTTTTTATGTCAAGTACAACGACCAAAATATCACCGCTTTACAGTTTTCTACAAATATATGCACGGATATTGATAAAAATTACCTGAAAATATATTATCTCTGTTGAAAAGGCTAAGTTTATGTACTATAATGTTTAAAACGGATTTTTTAAGGGAGTGTTTTATAATGAATGAAATTATCAAGGCAATGTTTGAACGCAGGAGTATAAGAAAATTCAGACCGGATATGCCGTCAAAGGATGATATAGATGCCTTGATTGAAGCCGGACTTTATGCGGCGAGCGGAAGGAATTTTCAGGGAGTAAAAATAATAGCCGTTACGAATAAGGAACTCAGGGATGAGATATCCGATGAAAACCGTAAGATTGGCGGCTGGAGCGAGGGCTTTGACCCGTTTTACGGTGCGCCTGTTATTCTGATAGTATTGGCGGACAAAAGCCTGCCGACATATATTTATGACGGAAGCCTTGTAATGGGCAATCTTATGCTTGCCGCTCATTCACTCGGTTTAGGAAGCTGTTGGATTCACCGTGCAAAGGAAGAGTTTGAAGGTGATATAGGAAGAAGAATTCTTGACAGGCTGAATATACAAGGCGAATGGGAGGGCATAGGTCACTGTGCTCTGGGATATCCTGACGGAGAAAATCCGGAGTCACCCGAAAGAAAGCCCGAAAGAGTATATTACATTGATTAACAGTATGTTTGAAAAGGTCGCATAACAGTATTTTTTTGAATAAACCGCTTTTGACAAAGTACCCGAATTATATGGATTATAATTTGGGTACATATTTTTAAGAGGTGGTTCCGGTTGAAAATCCGTGGTTTTGCCGCAGTAAAAAAATTGCGTAAAATTGATTTCGGAGAGGGCGCAAGAAGTGTTTTAGTACATATAGCAACCTTTATATGCGGATTTCTTGCGGCGAAAGCGTCTGTTTTTGAGGTTTATGCTCCGTTCGGTATATCGGTAGTTGCCGCTGTACCGTTTTCGATGGTATTTTCAGCCTTTCTCGGAGCGCTTTCCGGTTATGTGATTATGCCTGCGGGAGGAGGGAGTTTCCGTTATGTTGCAGCAATGGTTGCGGTTATAGCAATACGTTGGACACTGAGCGATATTAAAAAGATAAACCGACATTTTCTCTACAGTGCATTCGTAAGCCTTGTACCTACTTTTGCAACAGGACTTGCCATGATGAGTGTCGGGGGATTTTCTGCGAGACTTTTTTCTCTTTATACGACAGAGGCATTTCTCAGCGGAGCGGCGGCTTATTTTATTTCAAGAACGGTTGTTATGCTTTCGGGCACAAGAAGTCTCGGTATGCTCATGCCGCAGGAGCTTGCCTGCCTTATAATGAGCGGCTGCATAGGAATACTTGCACTGTCTGATTTCACCGTAGGTACGCTTTCCATAGGGAGAATTTTTTCCGTAGTTATAATTCTCTTTTCCGCAAGGTTCGGAGGAATACCCGGTGGTGCAATATCGGGAATAGCTACAGGTGTTGTCCTGAGTCTTGCCTCCGAGGATTTTGCCTTTATAGGTTCAGCCTACGCCTTTGGCGGTCTTATGGCAGGCTTATTTTCTCCTGTAGGCAAAATAGCAAGCTCTGTGGCATTCATATTAAGCTCGGTAGTTACAGGTATGCAGACGGGGGATACTGCCGATATTATAAGAGTATTATATGAAATAATTATAGCTTCAATTCTATTTATTGTTCTGCCGAAAAATACGGCAAGCTTTCTGAAATCCGTATTCATATCAAAAAACAATGACGAGCACGCAGAGGGATTGAGAAAGTCAATAATAATGAGACTCGATTTTGCGTCAAAGGCATTGTCAAACGTATCTGCCGATGTTGAGGAAGTATCTCAAAGACTATCGAAAATAGTAACTCCCACTATGGACAGTGTATATAAGGAAGCGGTGGAAAATACCTGTTCACGCTGCGGAATGAAGGTGTTTTGCTGGGAGCATCGTGACGGAGTGAGTCTTGAATCCTTTGAATACGTAAGCGGAAAGCTTAAAACGGACGGGGAAATAAAAGCGGACGGTTTTCGGGAGGACTTCAAAAAGAAATGCTGCCGCACAAATGAAATGGCAAATGCTGTAAATAAATGCTATAAGCATTATCTTGCCTCGGAGGCGGCGGAAAAAAGGATAGACGAGGTACGTCAGGTTGTTGCGGGACAGTTTTGCGGACTCGGCGATATTCTCGGAGAAATGGCGGAGGAATATTCAAACTATGAGGTATTTGATGATGACCTTGCTGAGCAAATAACAATAAAACTAAAGGAATTGGGTCTTACGCCCGACAGTGTAAGCTGCCGTATTGATTATCTCGGAAGGATGACAATAGAAGCTGAAACAGCAGATACCGACCGGGGAAAAATTAAACGTGCGCTTATGGTGCATGAGTTATCAAGACTTTGCGGGAGAAACTTTGATACTCCGAGTCTTACATCCGCATTCGGAAGTCTTCGTATAACAATGTGTGAGCGGCCGTGCTTTGATGTCGAAATAGCCGGAAGTCAGCATACCTGCGGTGACGGCAGACTTTGCGGCGATCATATAACATATTTCACGGACGGAACAGGAAAGCTCACCGCCATTATAAGTGACGGCATGGGTACCGGAGGGAGAGCGGCAGTTGACGGGGGGATGGCATCGAGTATTATGGAAAAACTGCTGAAAGCAGGACTTGGGTATGATTGCTCATTAAAGGTTGTCAATTCCGCATTGCTGGTAAAATCAGGTGATGAATCTCTTGCGACACTTGATGTTGTATCCATAGACTTATATAGCGGAAAAACCGATTTTATGAAGGCGGGTGCGGCACTCTCGTTTATACGTAAGCTTGGCGATATGTACAGGGTAGAAACTCCGTCATTGCCGGCGGGAATACTTCCGCAGGTGGAATTTACCTATACGGAGGATGAGCTTATGGAGGGTGATATAATAGTAATGGTATCGGACGGAGCGATTGCAACGGGCGAGGAATGGATAGAGAGGATTATACAGTCGTGGGAAGATAAAAGTATGCAGCAGCTTGCGGACTGTATAATTGATGAGGCCGTAGCAAGAAGAAGTGATGGACACGATGATGATATAACTGTCATAGCAATGCAGATAAAATGCAACTGAAGTATATCATATTTTTTCCATTTTATAATTGACTTATATGGCGGTTTATTATATAATTTAAGTAATTTCAGGCGACTGTATAAAAAGGAGGTAATTATGACAAAATACGTATGTAATGTGTGTGGCTATGTATATGAGCCGGTTGACGGTGATCCCGATAACGGTATAGCTCCCGGCACACCCTTTGAAGATATTCCGGAAGACTGGACTTGTCCTCTTTGCGGCGTAGGCAAGGAAAATTTCTCTCCGGAGGAATAATGGCAAAAATTGAGCGGCTGTCATATATGGCGATATTGGTGCCCGTATGACGGTCGCTTTGTATTTGGTAATGTAATTCGGTATGACAGAGAAACAGGTGAGCCGGTGATATCAATGTGGAACGGAAGAAGATATTATTCTCTTGATGCATATTTAAAAGAAAAATTCGGGCAAAAACTGTATAAGCTTTCCCTTGACGG
>CANPXK010000125.1 GCA_947585965.1 uncultured Clostridia bacterium | reverse complement strand
TGCGATGCACCTTAATGATGCTTTTGGGCATAAGGCGGGACTGAAAGTTACATATAATCATCATGAACAGGCATGTGCTATGGCGGCGGAGGCCTATGCCCGTCTGGATAACAGAATAGCTGCTGTTTGCGTAACAACAGGACCCGGCGGAACCAATGCCCTGACAGGTGTTGTCGGCGGTTGGCTGGATTCTATCCCTATGTTTATTATCAGCGGACAGGTAAGGTATGATACAACATCAAGATATGCACTCAGCTATACCAAGATACCGCTTCGCTCAATGGGTGATCAGGAATATGATATAGTAAAATCGGCAGCACCTATGACAAAGTATGCAGTGATGGTAGAGGATCCCCAGCAGATACGTTATATATTGGAAAAAGCATGGCATCTGGCTACGACAGGCAGACCGGGACCGGTATGGATAGATGTACCTGTTGATTATCAGGGATGTTTTATAGAAACCGATGATCTCACGGCTTATGATTCATCGGAGGATGATGCTGATTTGCCACCGCCGGTCGATGATTATACATTACGGACAGTAATAGACAAAATAAAAACTGCAAAACGCCCTGTTTTTCATGCAGGATATGGCATACGTCTTTCGGGCGGGTATAATATATTTCGTTCGGTTGCCGAAAAATTAAATATACCTGTTGTAACATATTGGAACGCTGTTGATCTGATAGAGGATGAACATCCGCTTTACTGCGGCAGAGCAGGAAATATGGGTGATCGTGCAGGAAATTGGGCTATACAGAATGCCGATCTTATACTGGCTGTTGGAACCAGGATTTCAATAAGACAGGTAGGATATAATTGGAAAACATGGGCAAGAGCCGCCGAAGTAATTATGGTAGATATAGATAAGGCGGAAATGAGAAAGCCTACTCTGCATATAGATATGCCGATTTGGGCAGATGCCAAAGATTTTCTGAAAAGAATGGATGATTGTATAAGCGGGCAGGTTCACAGTGGAGAAGAATGGATAAGTATTTGTCGTGGCTGGAAAGAAAACTACCCTGTAGTTCGGCAGGCCTACTATGATGAAAGCAGACCGGAGGTCAATGTATACGCTTTTGTGAGATATCTTAGCAGCAAACTTCCGGAAAACAGTCTGACAGCGGTTTCAAACGGAGCCTGTTGTGTTGTCGGCAGTCAGGCCTATGTTATCAAAAAAGGAAGCCGAATGGCAAATAACAGTGCAATTGCAAGCATGGGATATGGTTTGCCCGCAGCAATCGGTACCTGTCTTGGAGGAGGAAGAAGAAGTACAATTTGCCTTGAAGGTGACGGAAGTATAATGATGAATCTGCAAGAATTGCAGACTATTATTACCAATAACTTACCTATAAAAATATTTTTAATCAATAATAACGGATATCATTCTATTCGTATAACTCAAACAAATTTATTTGGTGATCACAGTAGGGTAGGAATAGGACCAGAATCGGGAGATCTGTCATTTCCCGAATTTTCAAAAATAGCTGATGCATTCGGATACAAATACTTTTCGGCACACAATAACAGGGAAATGAAAGAAGTGGTCGATAAAGTTATTGATATGGACGGACCACTGTTTGCAGAGATATTTACAGATACACAACAGGTATGGGAACCTAAGAGCAGCACGAAGAAACTGCCTGATGGAACGCTGGTTAGTCCGCCGTTAGAGGATATGGCTCCTTTTCTGGCGAGAGAAGAACTGGAAAGAAATATGTTTATACCTTTAGTAGAGTAATATGACATAATTTCGGGAGGTAAATAAGCTGTGGGTAAAGTATATATTTTAGACTGCACATTGCGTGACGGCGGTTATATAAATGATTGGGATTTCGGAGAAAAGAATATAAGAGGATTCAGCAGGAAAATTGCTCAGACCGGGATAGAAATATATGAGGTTGGATTTATCAGAGGCAATACTTATGATCCGGACAAATCAATTTTTCCCGATACGGAGTCATTTAAAAATGTTATACAACCTAAAGCTGACGGTATGCTGTATGTAGGGATGCTTGACTTAAATAACCCGGTACCGATAGAAAGAATTTCTCCGTATGACGGAAAATCCATTGATGGTATCCGTGTGATATTTAAAAAGGATAAAATTATTCAAGCTTATGAGTATTGTAAAAAAATTCAGGAGCTGGGCTACTTCGTATCGGTTAATTTTGTCGGAACAGATTTATATACAGATAAGGAATTTATTGAAGGTATCGAAAAATTCAATAAATTAAACCCCTTTGCTGTTTCAATTGTTGACAGTTTCGGAGTTATAAAGCGTAAGCAATTTTTAAGGCTGGTTTACTTAGCAGACAATAATCTTGCTCCGGGAATAGCTCTTGCTTACCATTCACACAATAATCTTCAACAGGCATTAGGTAATGCGGAAACACTTGTAGAGATGAACCTCAAGCGTGATATTGTTATAGATGCCTGTGTTTTTGGCATGGGCAGAGGTGCGGGCAACCTGAATCTTGAGCTTTTTGCAGAATATATGAATGAAAATTATGATACAAATTACAAGATTGAACCCATGTTGGAGATAATTGATGAATATTTGAATGACATATACAAGAAAAAATTCTGGGGATATTCATTGCCCTTATATCTATCCGCCTCTATCGGATGCCACCCTGATTATGCTATTTACTTTGCAGAAAAGAAAACCTTGACTGTAAAAGCCTTTAGTGAGCTGTTAATGGAAGTACCGAAACAAGAAAAAATAAAATTCAATACGGAAACAGCGGAAAAATATTATTGCAGATATCAAAAAAACTACATAGATGACAGAAGTACGGTAGCTCAATTAAAGAATGAATTTACCGGAAAGGATATTATTATGCTGGCACCCGGCAGCAGCCTTTCAAAATATTCAAATAAGATTACGAATGAATGTAAGAAAAAGAATACAGTTGTAATATCCGTTAATTTCTGTGCGGATAAGTTTTCACCCGATTACATATTCAGCAGCAATGCAGGACGGTATATAAAAATCAGGGATGATATCAATGTAGGACGGATTATTACATCAAATATTCATGTAAGAAAAGACAAGGCGGCATATGTGGTTAATTTCTCAAGCTATGCTTCACAAAATTCGGAAATTACAGATAACTCAGGTCTTATGCTTTTAAGGCTGCTTGCGGCGGCAGGAATAAGGGAAGTTAAAATTGCAGGAATGGATGGTTATTCGCTGCATAAAAATAATGATTATTATGACGAACGGCTTGAATTTGATTTTTCAAGACAGGCTGAAAAAAGAAATGCACTTATTTCTGCTGAAATTTCACAAATAAGCAAGATGCTGAGATTGGATTTTATTACACCAACCTGTTATAATTTTTGTTGAATTTTTATAATCAGACATGAACTTCGGAAAAGGTATAGACAGCACCTGTACCGATCTGATATGAATATACCAATTGAAGATTGTGATATTGAAAGTGTACGGTGTTAAGCGGAGGATGTCATGAAAAGAGCAGTTATAACGGGTGCAACCGGAGCAATAGGTACAGCATTGATCAGAGAGCTTGTATCGTGTGGAACGGAAATACTTGTTCTTGTCAGAAAAAAGTCAATGCGTATAAGAAATATTCCCGAGAATCCGTTGATAACGATAAAATACTGTGATTTGGATGTTCTTGGAAATATTGAAAATGATACCGGTAAGAAATATGATGTGTTCTACCATTTGGCATGGGATGGTACATACGGAAGCGACAGAAATGATTTGTATTTGCAGAACGGAAATATAAAGTACTCACTTGATGCTGTGGGTGCGGCAAAAAGATTTGGATGTCATACATTTATCGGTGCCGGTTCTCAGGCGGAATATGGGAGAGTTAATGGAGTGATTAGACCGGAAACTCCAACGTTTCCCGAAACGGGCTACGGTTCTGCAAAGCTTTGTGCCGGACAAATGACAAGGGAATATGCACATCGGATCGGGCTGCGTCATATCTGGGTTCGTATATTGAGCGTATACGGCTCTGAAGATAATCCGCAGAGTATGATAATGTCGGCTATCGAAAAATTGAGTAACGGGGAAACTGCAAAATTTACAAAGGGTGAACAAATCTGGGATTATCTGTATAGTGATGATGCGGCGAGGGCATTCAGACTCTTAGGTGAAAAAGGTATGGACGGAAAGATATATGTGCTCGGAAGCGGGAACGCAAGACCGCTTGCAGAGTATATAAAAGATATAGGTGATATGCTTTCCGGATGCGGAAAGATAGAACTCGGTGCTATTCCTTATGCTCCCAAACAGGTAATGTGCCTTACGGCGGATATATCGGAACTGTCAAATGATACCGGATTTAAACCCGAATATACATTCAAGCAGGGATTATCCCGGATTTTTCATGATAAGGGGATCGAGTTGCAGTGAATGTGTTCTATTTTTCCAGCGATATGTTTGTTAGTACAGCAGCTGTTTCAATTGTTTCTTTAATGGAAAATAACAAATCGTTTGAAAGTATTCACTTTTATGTCGTAGATGACGGCATAACAAATGAAAACAAAATAAAGCTTATAAATATGGTCAGTAAATATAAACGGGAAATTGATTTTATTCAGGCACCTGATCCTTCAAAAGTATTCAGATTTCCGTTTAAAGACAGATATCAGATTGGACATTCATATGTCAGAATGTGTATAGGCACTCTGTTGCCGCAGTCCGTTGAACGTGTTTTGTGTTTAGACAGCGATACATTGATATCGGGTGATTTGACCGAGTTGTGGAATAGGGATATTGGTGATAATATACTCGCAGGTGTGTCGGATTGTGTTAATCTGAGGGCATACAGAAAAAGGTTTTATTTGCAGGATGATGAAGTATATTGTAACGCAGGTGTTTTCCTTGTGGATCTGAAAAAATGGAGAGATAACAAGATTGAGGAAAGAATAACCGATGTCATACACAGACAGAACGGCAATGTTTTTTTCTTTGAGCAGACCGTTATAAATTATGTATGCAGGGGCAGGATATACAGCTTACCTCCGAAATATAATGTATACACACTGTTTTATGCTTTTGATTATAAGAATTTGATACGTTGGAGAAAGCCAACCCGTTTTTATAAGGAAGAAGAAATAATTGCAGCAAAGGACAAACCATATATCATACATTTTACACGTAATTTTTATATGTTGAGCAGACCTTGGATGGAAAACTGCGATCATCCCGTAAGAAATGAATATATCAGATATAAGCAGCTTACACCATGGGAAAGTCCGGAGAAGAATGAAATAACTGTGAAGAAAAGATTTAGATATGGTTTATTTCATATGATCCCAAAGTGTATATTGTGTAAGGCAGCAGGATTTCTTTATAATTTTGTACGACCGAAAATGTATTGGAGAAATGATTAAACGGCGGGGAGTATTTTATGGCAGATAATAAACTTCTTACAATAGCGATACCCACATATAACGGTGCAAAGACCATCACAAATGTACTGGATTTGTTGTTGTGTCAGTATGATGAACGTGTAGAGATATTGATATCGGATAATGCCTCAACGGATGAAACTAAGAAAATTATAGAGGATTATCTTAATGATTATCCATATATAAAATATATAAGGAATGATAATAATATAGGACCTGATTCAAATTTTTTACAGTGTATGGAAATGTCAGAGGGAAAATACACATTATTGTTGTCTGATGATGATGTGCTTGTGGAAGGTTCCTTGAGGATCATACTTGATTTTTTGGAAAAGAATGAGGATATGTCCCTCGTATATCTTAATGCGGCAGGCTTCCGCGAAAGATATATTGATATTGAACATTGTGTTAAGTATGATTATGCGATATATGATAATAAAGAGTTTATTACCGATGACAGAAAACTTTTCATGAGATATGCAGGTCGTATGTGGGGATTTCTCTCTTGCTTCCTATGGCTCACAAAGGCATTCAGGTCTATTGAATATGCAGACAAATATAAGGGTACTAACTGGCTTCAGAGCTATATACATATTATATGTTCACAATACGGAAACAAAAATTTAGGCATTATAGCGAAAATCTGCATAGGAGCGGGAATCTATAATATTGTTTCAAATTTTAATTCCGGTGTTGTTGATGGTATAAACTATAGAAAAATGCTTGATTTTGCTGTAGAATACGGAAATTTTGATAAAAGGCAGCTTGACAGATTATTTGTTTGGAGAATATGCTTTATATCTAAAAGGGCGATAATAAAGGAGAGGGCTGCCGGTGTAAAAAAGACATATATAAGAGATATTTTTAAATGTACCGTGAAATACCCGTCCGCATGGTTCAGGTTATATCCTGTATTTCTTTTTCCGGCTTTCGTATGCAGAATTATTGTTAATATAAATAACAGGATAAAATCCTACAGCGACAAAATACAGGAAAATCGAGTGGGGGATATAGTAGGGT
>CANPXK010000124.1 GCA_947585965.1 uncultured Clostridia bacterium | reverse complement strand
AGTCAGCCTTACGGCTGACGGGCAATTCATCCCACCGCCTTAGAGGCGGGGGACTTCTTGCCCATTTAGGTTAAAAATAAAATCACCGCACAGATATTACAATTACTGTGCGGTAATTTTATGATGTTTTTTTGAATTATTGCTGCATAACTGCCTTTGATTTTTTGAAACAATAACGGTTAATACAAAATCGGCAATCCGTCAGTTTTAAAAGACAATCCTACATACAGCCGTTTGCCACTGCACCTTTAAATAGAATATTATACGTTGAGCCATATGCATTATTCTACAACAAAAGGTATATTTTCTTCATTTGCGTATTCTTCTATGGACGAGCCGCTTTTTCCGTATATTGTAAGGTTACGGCAGAAAGAAAACGGATATCCTGCAATCATAGTAACACTTTCGGGAATTGTTATACGTTCCAACGAAAAACAGCCACTAAATGCCATATCCCCGATTATGATAACACCATTGGGGATCGTTACGCTTTTTAATGAAGAGCAGCCGTTAAACGCGCTTTCTCCTATTTCAGTAACACTGTCGGGAATATTTATGCTTGTCAATGCTTCGCAAGCGTTAAAGGTATATTTTTTGATTGAGGTAATTCCGTCCGGAATATTTACATTTGCCAAAGCGCTGCAGCCATTAAATGCATTTTCACCAATTTCAGTAACACTGTCCGGTATCGCTACGCTTGACAAAGCAGTACAACCACTGAAAGCATCGGCGCCAATAAAAGTAACACTGTTCGGTATTGTTATACCTGTTAATGTACTGCAGTTTGAAAAAGCATTTCCTGAAATACATGACGTTCCTTCTTTTAATGTGATATTTGTATTTTCGGGCATATTTCCTTTGTAGCTGTATAAACATTTTCCTAAATATACTAACCCGTCAGCTTGTTCGGTATACCAGGGTGTATGATAAAAGGCATTGGCTTCAATAGAAATATTATTTTCCGGAATTGTTATGTCGGACAGGGAACTGCACTCACTGAATGCAAGAGAATCAATAAAAGTAACATTGTCCGGTATTGTTATACTTGTTAATGATTGGCAACCCGAAAAAGCTATCCTGCCTATTGCAGTAACGGGTAATTTTTCAATTTCAGACGGAACGGTGACATCCGTGCCTGAGCCCTTGTACTTTGTTATTTCTACATATGTATCATAAACTTTATATTCGTAATCATCGTTTTCGCCTCTATGTTGATACCCTGTAGTATCATTAATAACAGGATTTGCGGTATCCGTATCATTGCTGCTTTCATTGCCATAAGTACTGACATTCGGATTATCGTTTGTATCACTTTCATTTCCGCAACCGCTAATTCCAATACTGCCGGAAATAATCATCGCAGTTAAAAGGATCAATGTTATTTTTTTCATAACGAATCTACTCCGTTCTAATTTTAATTTATTCCGGTAAAGTTCTGCCTTCAAAAAAGAAAGACAGTCCTTAATTCATTGTATTTGTCCAAGCTGCTTTGAAGTTCTTGAAGCAATAACGGTTAAAACAAAAATTGCAATGGGAACCAGAACAAAAATCCAGCCGGTGAAAGCAAGACTCCATTCAACACCTCTCGATCCTCCTGAGTTTATTACACCTGACATAAGCAATACAAACAAAAGGGTAATAATTGAAATTATTTTAGAAATTATCATGCGTCTTCTTTTTTTCGTAATACCGGTAAAAACAGGCAGAGCTGCAAAAATTGCCCCCGCTGCGAATAATATCAGAAATATGGGAGTAAACATCTCCGGGGTCCCTGTTTCAACGATGGTGTTCGCCATTGAAAAACTTGCAGATTTGCTGAGTCCAAAAACAGAAGCAGTTCCGGTTATGTAGGGTGTAAACCACAGTATTATCTGCAATATATGCAGAGCGGAAACGACTCCGCACATTATTTTCAGCTTGATATCCCCTTGTCCGTAGGACGCAGACGGATAATCCCCCGACATTGACACGGCAGTACCGCAATACGGACATACCCTCGACACGGTATCAATTTCTCTTCCACAGCTTTTACATAACATAATAAGTACCTCCAATAAAAAATATAATAATTTTATTCTGCCATATAAGCATAAAACAGTCCGTAAGGTTTATTTTTTCTTTGTATGCTTATACGATAACAGAGGGATATCCCCTCAAAAGCGGCAGAAAGCAGATTTTGGCGGTTCTTAAGCAATACCCGTCAAATACGCAATAACAAACTTTGCAGCCGGTATCGGATAAGCAGGAATCAAATACCCCCAAAAATATACTCCTCCTGCAACGCTTGTTTATTGCCTGTATTTTTTCTGACACCATATCCCTCTGTCTATATAACAATTAAAAGTTAATTTTGGTTTTATAAATCCGGATTTTTTTAAATATATTAAAAAAATATGGCAGTGGAGGAAACTTTACTTATACTCAACCAATGCTCAAATGAGGAGGTTATGGTATTAACCGATATAATAAGAAGTGCAAAATATGCAATGGACAAGTATCTTAAATGACAAAATAGTACAGGTATCAAATTGTATAAATATTTTCCGCTTTCAATTTGCGGCGCCGTATGTTGAAAAATCCGATAATATATGATAAAATAGGCTTATCAAAATACCGAATTTTCGGAGATGGGTGGACAGAAATGGCAGTAAAAAGAATTTTTGTGGAAAAACGCAGCGGCTTTGATGTAGAGGCTTCAAACCTTACAGCAGATTTGCAAAAAAGCCTCGGACTTACCTCCGTGCAAAAGGTAAGAATTATTAACAGATATGATATAAGCGGCATAGACGGTGAGGATTTTGAAAGGGCAAAAAAAACTATCCTCAGTGAAACAAATGCCGATGCGGTATATGATGAGGTTCTCCCGGAGGACAGTGAATACCGCTTTTTCGCTATGGAATATCTCCCCGGTCAGTATGACCAGAGGGCGGACTCCGCAGCACAGTGCGTTCAGCTCCTTACACAGGGTGAGCGTCCGCAGGTTGTTTCGGCAAAACTTATAGGTATTAAGGGAAGTATTTCCAATGCGGATTTTGATAAGATAAAGCATTATCTTATTAACCCTGTTGAATCTCGTGAGGCTTCCTTCGGCAAACCGGATTCCCTCGATATGAAGGCGGATGTTCCGGCAAATGTTGCTGTTGTCGAGGGCTTTACAAAATGGAATGACGGGGAAATGAAGAAATATTTTGACAGTATGGGATTTGCAATGACATTGTCGGATCTCAAATTCTGCCGTGATTATTTCCGTGATGATGAGCATCGTGATCCTACTGTTACCGAACTTAGGGTAATAGATACTTATTGGTCGGATCACTGCCGTCACACTACCTTCCTTACAAGACTTGAAAAAATAGAGATAGAAAAATCAGAGCTAACAAAAACAATTGAGGACGCTCTTGCACTTTATTATGAAAGCCGTGACGAGATTTACGGAAAGGACAGCGGCAGAGATGTTTCCCTTATGGATATGGCGCTTGTCGGAATGAAACTTCTCCGCAAAAGGGGACTTATACCTGACCTTGACCAGAGTGATGAGATTAATGCCTGCTCGATTGAGGTTCCGGTTACAATAGACGGAAAAACCGAACAGTGGCTCGTTCAGTTCAAGAATGAAACACATAACCACCCGACTGAAATTGAACCTTTCGGCGGTGCGGCTACCTGTCTCGGAGGTGCAATACGTGATCCGCTTTCGGGACGTGCCTATGTATATCAGGCAATGCGTGTAACGGGCTCGGGCGACCCGACAGTACCGTTTGAAAAAACAATGGAGGGCAAGCTCCCCTCACGCAAAATTACAACAGGTGCCGCACAGGGCTACAGCTCCTACGGAAACCAGATAGGTCTTGCAACGGGACAGGTAACGGAGCTTTACGATCCCGGCTATGCGGCTAAAAGACTTGAGATAGGTGCGGTTATAGGTGCGTCGCCAAAGGAAAATGTCGTGCGTGGAGTACCCGCTCCCGATGATGTAATAGTACTGCTCGGCGGAAGAACGGGACGTGACGGCTGCGGCGGTGCGACAGGCTCCTCCAAAGCTCATACAATGGAGTCAATAGAAACCTGCGGTGCAGAGGTGCAGAAGGGTAATCCGCCCACAGAAAGAAAAATACAAAGACTTTTCAGAAACAAGGCTGTTTCCACTATGATAAAACGCTGCAACGACTTCGGTGCAGGCGGTGTATGTGTTGCTATAGGCGAGCTTGCGGACGGTCTTACGGTTGACCTTGACAAGGTTACGAAGAAATATGACGGTCTTGACGGTACGGAGCTTGCAATTTCAGAATCTCAGGAAAGAATGGCAGTTGTGCTTGAAGCAAAGGACGTTGATAAATTTATTGCAGAGGCTGATAAGGAAAACCTTGAAGCTACGGCTGTTGCCGTTGTAACGGAAAATCCACGTCTTACGATGAAGTGGAGAGGTGATACTATTGTTGACCTGAGCCGTCAATTCCTCAATACCAACGGTGTAACACAGGTTGCACAGGCTTATATTACCGCCCCCGATCCGGATAAAAACTACCGCACAAAGGCTCCCGGATGTCTTGCAGGAAAGGATATTTCCGAAAGCTTTAAAGCTAATCTCAGCAGACTTGAAGTTTGTTCTCAAAGAGGACTTGTCGAAAGATTTGATGCAAGTATCGGTGCGGCTACCGTTATGATGCCGTTCGGAGGAAAAACACAGCTTACACCCGAAGAAGCTATGGCTGCAAAGATACCGCTCCTTGAGGGAGAAACGGACGATGCTACGGCTATGTCATACGGTTATATTCCCGGAATAGCAAAATGGAGTCCGTTCCACGGTGCGGCATTTGCTGTTGTAGAATCTCTGTCTAAGCTTCTTGCGATAGGCGCAAATCCGCTTACGGCAAGACTTACGTTCCAGGAGTATTTTGAAAGACTGCATGATGTACCATCACGTTGGGGAAAGCCTGCCGCAGCACTTTTAGGTTCACTTGTTGCACAGATAAAAATGGGACTTCCATCAATAGGCGGCAAGGACAGTATGTCGGGTTCATTTGAGGATCTCGATGTTCCTCCGACACTTGTAAGCTTTGCCGTTGCAATGACAAAGGCATCAAAGACAATTTCTGCTGAATTTAAAAAAGCGGGTTCAAGAGTTATATATGTTCCTGTTCCCGAGGATAAGCAGTCACAGCTTCCCGATTGGGAAAAGCTTAAGGCTATGTACCGTGCGGTATATTCTCTCATGAATGACAACAAGGTATTGTCAGCTTCGACAGTAAAAGAGGGCGGTGCTGCCGCTGCCGTTGCGAAAATGTCGTTTGGTAATATGATAGGCTTTGAATTTGAAAAAAATCTTACTGATGATGAGCTTTACGCTCCGCTTTCCGGTTCACTTATACTTGAGCTTGCAGACGGTGCGGAGATCGACAGCGGCATACTTTACTATGAACTTGGTAAAACAGTTGATATGCCTGTTATAAAGATAAACTCATCTGAATTTGATATAGAGGAACTTATTTCAATATGGGGTGCAAAGCTGGAGGGAGTATTCCCGACAAAAGCTGCTTGTCCGAAAATAAACCGCAATGTACCGCTTTATACGGAAAGAAATACATCGTCACCTGTGATAAAGACCGCAAAGCCGAAGGTATTTATACCTGTATTCCCCGGAACTAACTGCGAGGTCGATACAGCGAGGGCGTTTGCAAAGGCAGGCGCAGAGCCTGAACTTCTTATAGTACGCAACCTGACCCCCTCCGCTATAGAGGAAACCATTGATGAAATGGTAAGGATTATAGATAATTCTCAGATAATCATGATTCCGGGAGGATTTTCGGGCGGTGATGAGCCTGACGGTTCGGGTAAGTTTATAGCAACTACATTCCGCAATCCGAGAGTAAGCGAGGCGGTCAATACACTGCTGAAGAAGCGTGACGGACTCATGCTCGGTATCTGCAACGGCTTCCAGGCACTTATAAAACTCGGACTTGTTCCCTATGGAGAAATAAGGGAGCTTAAGGAGGACGACGCTACACTTACCTATAATACGATAGGCAGACATATTTCACATATGGCTTATACAAGAGTAACATCCGTAAAATCGCCTTGGCTTTCCGGAGTTAATGCGGGAGATATATTCTCTATACCGATATCGCACGGCGAGGGTCGGTTTGTTGCGAATGACGAGCTTCTTGACAGTCTTATCAAAAACGGTCAGATTGCCACGCAGTATGTTGACCTTGAGGGCAACCCGTCCGACAGCATAGAGTTCAATACCAACGGTTCGGTGTGTGCAATTGAGGGCATAACGAGTCCTGACGGCAGGGTTCTCGGAAAAATGGGACATTCGGAGAGAAAAGGAGAGAATTTGTATTTCAATGTTCCGTTTGAAAAGGATCAGAAGTTGTTTGAAAGCGGAGTTGCATATTTCTCATAGGCGGGGTGCCCCCGCTGTCAATCCCGGCATTCGCCGGGGTTGCTCCACCGTGTGTTTAAATTGCAAAAAATGATTGTCCCGACATTTAGTTTGCCTGTCGGTGTTAGGTAGAAAGTGTCGAGAGTGGCTCTTACGAGCCACT
>CANPXK010000123.1 GCA_947585965.1 uncultured Clostridia bacterium | reverse complement strand
TATCTTTTTCTGCCACTTGCCTCACTTCCTTCTGAATATATAATATAACGGTTATGCCGTGTCTGTCAAGGTGTAAACAGAAATTAAAACCATCTATTATTTTTTCCTATGAATGAAAATTGATATATGTGACTGTTTTTGGAATATTCACCTTCAAAAGAGCTGTGCATCGAGAAAAAGCATCGCATTCTATTCTTTTCAGACTGTCGGGTAAAATCAGCTCTGTCAGGGAACTGCATCCACAAAAAGTACCAATATCAATTTCTTCTATACCGATACCCGGTTCCGCTTTGTATAAAGATGTACAATTCACAAAAGCATCACCCGATAATCTTGTCACACTGTCCGGTATTTTAACAGAACTCAGGGACGAACATTCCTGAAAGGCACCGTAACCGATATATTCCAGTCCTTTTGGCAAATGTTTACCCAAAAGAAAGCTGCATTCTCTGAAAGCGTATTTTCCTATGGAAAGCAGTCCTTTACAAGCAACGACCGTTCTGATATGTTTATTATTTCTAAATGCACCATCAGCAATGATACGGACATTAGGCGGAATAATAACTCTTTCTGCACTGCCTTTGTATTCAAACAATATCCCATCACCGATTATAAGAAAATCTCCCTGCATTCTTTGAGATAACATTGCGTTTGAAAAAGGTTTTATACTGACTTCATTGCAAATTCGGTTATCAATACGGCGTAAACTGTTCGGCCATTCTATCGTTTCAAGAATATGACAATGCAGAAAAGCACTGCTGCTAACTTCCTCGATTTCTTCACCCAAAATGACCTTTTTAAGTGACGAACATCGAAGAAACAAGCTATCCTCTATTATTTTTACTCCGCCCGGAATAGTAATTTCCTGAAGGCTTGAACACCCGTCAAAAGTGCCTTCTCCAATCTTTTCGAGTCCTTCGGGCAAATTGATATATTTTAACGATGAGCAGTTTTCAAAGGCATATTTACCGATGGATTTAAGTGTTGAAGGCAGTATTATCTTTTGAAGAGAAAAACATCCGCAAAAAGCCCAACTCCCCAGATGCTCGATTCCCTCAGGAATTTCAATTTCTTTAAGAGAAGTACAAAATTTAAACTCATTCATATATATGCCTTTGAGAGTAGACGGCAATTTTATCTCCGTAAGATAACAGTAGTCCGCAAAGGTTCCCAAAATTGATGTAATTCCCTCGGGTATCTTTACAGATGTTACACCGGGCGGCATTTTGCAGTCCGTTACTGTATTATTGTGGATTATCAGACCCGACTCTTCTATAACTTCACCATAATTTCTTTTGATGTGCAAAGTCATGCTCAATCCTCCTCTTGTTTATCAATCTCGGATCCTTTCTTATTCTCCTTAAATCTGTAAATACTGTCTTGAGTAACGACTGTATGAACTATACTTCCATCGGACATTTTGCAAACGGTGTGTTCCTTAACGGGAGATGTGTGAAGCTTGATTTTTCGATTTGGATACAAAATAAACATTCTCTCATCTTTTGTCACTGATGCAATAATGCCCTTAAAACCTTTCTTATCTTTATAGATATAAGATGAAGACATATCTTCAAAACGATCGTTGCCGTAATGGTCGGTTACTTCAATCAATTCAATATCAGGGTACTCATATGTAAACATAGATAACTTGTGTGTTTTCAAAGCGATTGCTTCATCATCCAGCCCATAGTATATTGCATCATGCCGGACAGCAGCCTGATCCGTATCACTGAGCGAAAGAAGTTTGTTCAGCGCACTTTTTCTGAAAATCATTTCATCCTCATCTTCTGAACATCCATAAAGAATTTCATCCTATACTCTTGAAATAAGTTCGTTATTACCGTATCTGAAAATAGGAATCAGCAATTCGTTATATTCCTTGTAGGGCAGATTTTTGAGGAACGACTGAAAACTTTTTTGTTCAAACCCTACTGCTACTGCATCGGCGGCTTCCGATCTTACCAAAGTTCTGCTTGGTAAAAATCGGACTCCGTAATCTTCTTTGACAAAAAACATTTTCAAAAATACACTTGAATCGTTTGTTTGGGCAGCCTGTTGTGTATACGCATAAAGTACCGTAAAAATAACTGTCATGAAAACCATAGTTGTACTGTCCGACCAACTAACAAAACTCTCCATATCATCCGGATACTCATAATATCGCTTGAAGGCACTAACAGCCGCCTGTGGTTCCAAACCTCTGAAGCTGACCCTGATGATCTTGTCACGCAAATAATTGCGGTTTAAAAAAGATTGCATTCAAGTTCATGAATGACTTTTGTTCTGATGTCCCTTTCTGAAAGCAGCTGATTGTTTTTGAGTAATAAAGGCATTTTTTAGCCATCTCCTTGTTGATTATTCAAGCAGGTTTTTCCGCCGGCAGAAAATGCTTTGCTGTAAATCAATCGTAACACATCTTTTAGAATTTTTTAATGTCTTTATTATATAAACTTATGTCAGAAACAAATTTTTGGTTACTTTTTTATTTTTACATATAAAAGATTAACGTCGATTTGTCTATTGTGTCAATAAAAGGATGTGTGTGATAAAAAAATATATATATTTAAGATGTGTTGATTGTTTATAATGCACAAATCTTTATATAATCAGAGATAGACGTAAATTCCATGAATTTTTTTAAAACTATTGCATTTTTAGAAATAATGTGTTATGATATTAAGGCAGTCCGAAAGGACGGCTTGCGCCGGTAGCTCAGCCGGATAGAGTGACTGGCTACGAACCAGTAGGTCGGGGGTTCGAGTCCCTCCCGGCGCGTTGAATTCAAGCAACCGAGCAATGGGTTTATTCCGTTGCTCGGTTGCTTTTTGTCTCGCAATATGTAGGAATATGCAAGTTGCAATCCTACATATCATGCATACGGCAATGTATGCAATTTATACCTCACCGAGTGTGTCTGATACCCTCCGAAGAGGGAATTACTCATACTATCTCGATTTTCGGACGTCGAGTCGCCCTATTTAAAAATAATCCTGCAAATATTTTACATAGAGATATCACTGATACTCATTACATCTAATATACCCTTTGATGAAAGGACTTCAATCTTATCAATGATGTTTTCATAGATTACAAGACCCTGAGCAGCCTTATTTATTTCCTCTTCACTTTTACATTTGATAATCTTTTACTCACACGAGCATAGTAATACGTTCTTGATATTCCCATATCTTTCCTCCTCTCCTGTCCGTAAAGGTACACTTTTACGAACAAATTTTACTCATGAATATTGCATTCTCGTTTTGCATATGCTATAATAGCCTTAGGCAAAACGAGGTTATAGTCCAACCGGACAAGACAAACCCCCGATGAGGTTGCAGCTCATCGGGGGTTTTGCTCTTTTACGGCGAGCAACCGTTTGGGCTAACTGCTGTCCTAATCGTCACTATCCGGCCACTTGCAAATGTAATAGGCAATTACACTTGCCATAATAGAAACGATAAACGAGGTTATAATATCCAACCGATTCACCTCCTCCGCTGAGAAAGTGTCGACAGCAGATATATTATATCACATTCCGACAAATATGCCAATAGTTTTGCCAACAGAAGAAAAAATGCCCGGTTAATGCGGCTTCGGCGGTTTGCTAACATTCCGGGGTAAACTGCCGCTCTGACAAATGCAGCGGAAGGCACAGCCAGATCTGCAACAGAGTAATGATTATCCGAATAACTGCCGTCCTTTTTCAAAACCTTTAATTTCCGTATAAACCCAAAACCAACGAGTTCCTTAATTACGGATATAACTTTATTTCTGCCAATCTGCAAGGCACGGACAATGTCATTGAAGCTGTTCCACATAGTGTTTTTCTTTCTTATCGCTGTTTTTGCAGTCTCCTCTGTACTGCTTTCCGGTAAGTGTTCCACGAACCGAAGCAAACTTAGCAGTACCTTTTTCATCAAGACCCACGAATACACAGTTTCGCCTTACGTCCTGATAGAGCTGTTAATACTTTCCGCTCGGTTTAAATTCAAATCCCATATACGATTTCAAAAATTCGATTATATCTGCATTTTTAGTTCTTTCAAGCTGTTCCTGTGTTGGTTTTCCGTATTCCATAAAATCTCATCCCTTCTGTTTTTGCGTAAAAAAATAGCAAGCAAAGCATTTTTGCCTTACTTGCTAAATTATCAACATTTAATTTTCTTTAAAAAAGCATACCGTCAATATTTCGTCTGCTGTATATAAATCTTCTGACCTCCATAGTGTCACCAATTACAACATAAAACACATAATAGTTTCCAACCTGTATTCTGTAATACGGGTATTTACGCTGACGGTTGGAATGATATGGTTCAAACGCTAATGGAAATTTCAAACGCTCTTGTATAGCCTTTTCAGTGTCATCAATCAGCTTTACCGAACTTTGAGGATTTTGTAAAACGTTTGATATATACATCACAGCCTGTTCTAAATCAGCATAAAACAATGGTAAATACCGGAGTTGATAAATCTTATCCATTTATTTTGCTCCTTATTCTTGAGAATACTTCATCATGCAGCATTCTTTCGTTTGTGCTTTCAGCCTGGATATCAGCTTCATCAAGTCTGAATTCAATTTGATCAATAAGTTTTGAATATTCCTCAATACTTAATAAAACCATTTTTCCGTAGCCGTTTTTGGTCAGGTATACAGGCTGCCCTGAACTCACTTCCTTTTCAAGCTCTGTAAAATTGTTTCTTAAATCCGATACCGGTCTGATTTGTATCATATCGCCACCACCCTTCTATCATAATATTATCATAATTATGATAGAATATCAAGTGTTTTATTGTTTTTTATCAGGAAATTCAAAGACAATTTTCCCTTGTTTTTTATCCACAAAAAGGTACGCATCAAATTCTTTGCCGGACTTGTTTTTTAATCCTTTAATAAGGGTAGTTTTGCCTTTTTCAATAAGCCTTAAAGACTGTGCATCCGAAATACTCTTTCCGCAGATTTCAGATGGTACAGAAAACTTGCAGACTGTATAATTTTTTGCGGAACAAAAATAACCAAACTTACCTTTAATCACTCTTGCACCGCAAAAGGGACAAACCTGATTATTTGTTTTATCGGAATATTTTGTTGACGTTGAATCAGTTATCTTTTGATGACAGCTTTTTAGTAGCTGCAATCGTGAGATTTATACCGTATACCCGGTCGGCTATACTCCGTGCTTTGCCCGCTTTCTGAATATTCAGTACCTCATTGCTGTTTCACAAGTGACAAAATGCATAGCGTATTTTTTGTGGTGTCAAATCCTCTATCCATGCCCTTTTCCATGGCTTAGTGCAGTTCATAGCTTCGTATATGCAGGCGAAAATCAGTTCACCCTCACGATCCGGATCGGTAGCATTTATTATCAGATCGGCTTTTTGAAAAAACTTCTTGACGTATTCAAAACAGGCTTTTGTCTTATCTTTTACGATAACCTCATATTTTTCCGGAATACACGGATAAACATTTAAATTCCACTTTGTGTACTGTTCTCCGTAACTTTTAGCATCTGCCAACTGACAAAGATGTCCCACTCTGTGGCACAAGACGGCGGGTTGTCCGTTAAAGGTAAATTCATAATATCCGATTGTCGGCTCTTTCGGGTGTGCGATTCTTTTGCCGACGTTCAGAGCTGTCGCTATCGACTTTGCAAGGCTTGCTTTTTCGGCGTATATTACTATCATAGTATTTCACTTCTTATATCAATTAAAATCAGTCTGTACTACTTGACATATTTTCCATGGAATTGTATAATACAAATGCAGAGCATACCGATAGACGGTCGCTCCCAAAGTTTGGTATAAGAATAACCGCTTAGTTGGGAACTGGGGCGGTTATTTCTTGTTTTTGTAGTTTCTTATGACAAGCAGTATGTTACAAACTGCGATTATGAATTGAAAAAAATCATTCCATGTCATACAACTGCCTCCCGATTACGGGAACAAGATTTACCTCAAATATGATGGTACTCGTGAGGCAGCCTTTGGAATAAAAACTAAAACAAAATAATTTGACATTTTACCTTTTTATATAAAATGGAAAATGAACCTGTTTTCTGGCTGAGTTGAAAGCAGGTTTTTTTGTTTGTTTTATAAAAATTTTTAAATTAGTTGCAACTGCTGAAAAAAATTATATAATATTTTCATGAAATCAATTTGCCAAAAAATAAACAAAAGAAAGGGGTATGCTGCTTAGAGAAAATTGATTTGTAGTTTTAGATAAATTTGTCAGAAAAATTGTTACCTTTGACTACGAGTTTTGTGTTTATGGAATTTATCTCTGTTATTTTAATGAGCAGCAGATTACCGGTCATGAAAAAAGTTATTGGAACAGCTCTTTGTATTTTTGGAATATTATCAGCCGGCATTTTTTCTTCAGGCTGCAATAGTTCCATTCCTGCCCCAAAAGAAGGAAAGTATGTAAATGCAAGAGGCGGGACAGACAGCTATATCACCCTGTCAGGCTATAAGACGAGCAACAACAGCAGTTTTGGGGAGCAGTATGTCGGCGAATGTTATTTGCAGTTTCACGACATCGATCTCAAAACTTATGCAGATTTTTGCATAAATATCAC
>CANPXK010000122.1 GCA_947585965.1 uncultured Clostridia bacterium | reverse complement strand
GCCGCGTTTTTAGGATTAACTGTTGCGGTTATTGTTTCGCTTTTACCATTTTCAAGAGTCAAAGATGTTTTGCTGAGAGTAACGACTGCCTTTTCTGCTTCATCAAGAAGCTCCTGTACCCTGTTTTGTACAGCGGTGTAATCATAGCCTGCGTCTGTAAGCCTTTGCTTACGCTCGTCGCCGTTACCCCATTTACCGTCAAGAACCTCTTCTGCAAGCTGATCTACAGTTTTATCGGTAGTTCCGCCGCTTGAAGCAGTATAGCCGTTCAAACCTACTTTCTTGATAATTGAAGGATAATCTACATAGCAATAGTTCATATCAACATTTCCGCTTATTCCGTTTACACGTCCTGTCGAAGAATACTGCCACATACCGTAGCTTCCGCTATATTTGCAGGAACTTGCGTATTCCGCTACCCAAAGAGCATAATCAGCTGCAACACTCGGGTATATGTATGTGCTGAGCGGAGACCTTGACATATAAAGTCCTGCATAATATCCTGCCCTTTCTATTGCCCCACAGAACTCCGTTACCAAATTATTACAGAAAGCCGATCCCCTGTTAAACTGGGATTGCTCCTCAAGATCAAAATAAATCGGATATTCAAACTTCTTACCCTTTATTGCCTGAAGACATACGCTTGCTTCTGTACGCACGGCATCTATACTGCTGGCATAGGAATACCAATAAACCCCCACATCAAGACCTGCAGCTTTTGCTCTGCTGTAATTCTGCTCAAAGTACGTATCCTTCTGGCTGAGTACCTGTCCATAGCCCGCGCGGATTATTACAAAATCATATCCCGCAGCTTTAACCTTGTTGAAATCAATACTTCCCTGATGTACGGATACATCTATTCCTCTGTGTATAATCGGAGCTGCCCGAACCTCAGTCACATTAACTGCACCGACAGCCAACACTCCGACCAACACTACCGCACTCAATAGTATTGAAATCGCCTTTTTCAAAAAATGCATTAACTGTGCCTCCTTTTCAGATATTGTGTCCCCAAATTACTTCTTGCTCACCTATGAATTTTATTTTTCCACCTCCCACATCACCCGCTTATAACGGCATTTATCATTAAACATCGAATCAAAATCCTGATAAGTAAAGTGTAATATTTTAAACTATCACAAATGTATTGTTGTCATGCCGGATTTACGGGAAAATTCAAGCACAAGCAGCATAATAATCGCCTTATTCGATTAATACGCCCCTTATGCACATCATACAATTTTAATTAACCATTGTCAATAAATAATTCCAAAAACAGCAAAATTTGTAACATATATGTAATAATTTTCTTATATAGAACTATATACGCATATTTTTACAAAAATAACCTTATAAAAGTTGAATATATCTGCATTTATATAAATTATTAATATTATTGTATCTTTTTTAGCGGCAAAATTCCTTAACCGGCACTTTAACAAATCATTTCGTGAGCAAATCCGCAGTCTGTATTACCCGATTTGGAGTTAAACAAAAATCCGCCGCAGAATAATACCAAGATGCAGAATCCCTGTCCGGTCACAAACTGACGGACAGGGATAACTGAATTGACGGATTTTAATTCTTTCCAGCAGCAATAAAACGCCTTATCTTACGCTTATCGTATAAATAATCTCTGCGGTAGTACCCCTACTGTCCTTCACCAATATTTTTACATCATAGGATACGGCAGAACCGGGTCTGAAAGAAACGGAAGTTATATTTGTGTTTGCCGTCTTTGTAACCCAATTAGTATCCGTTGACTTCTTATAGTAGTAGGAATAGGTATAGGGTGCTGCTCCTCCGCTTGCCTTTCCGCTTATTGTTACGGAATTACCGAGTGTTATCGAGGTTGAGGAAACCGTTGAATTATTTTTAAGTACTGATGTGTTTCCTGCAACCTCAAGATTAAAGGTCTTATCTTTTGTCGCACCATTGACATCCGTTACTGTCACCTTGATGTCGTAGGTTGTCGCGGTACCCGGCTTGAATGTAACCGAGGTTGAGCTTGTATTTGCCTGCTTTACTACCCACGATTTATCAGTTGATTTCTTGTAGTAGTAAGAATAGGTATACGGACTTGTGCCGCCGCTTGCCTTTCCGCTTATTGTTACGGAATTGCCGAGTGTTATTGATGATGCCGAAACCGTTGAATTATTTACAAGTGTGGATGTGCTGCCCGTTACATTAACGGTAAAGGTCTTATCCTTTGTTGTGCCCTTGCTGTCCTTAACCGTTACCTTGATATTATAGGTCGTTGCCGTACCCGGCTTGAAGCTTATGGAAGTTGCAGTTGTATTTGCCTGCTTTGTTACCCAGTTTGTATCCGTTGACTTCTTATAGTAGTAGGAATATGTGTACGGACTTGTTCCGCCGCTTGCCTTTCCGCTTATTGTTACGGAATTGCCGAGTGTTATTGATGATGCCGAAACCGTTGAGTTATTTACAAGTGTGGATGTGCTGCCTGTTACATTAACGGTAAAGGTCTTATCCTTTGTCGTACCCTTGCTGTCCTTAACCATTACCTTGATATTATAGGTCGTTGCTGTACCCGGCTTGAAACTTATGGAGGCTGCAGTTGTATTTGCCTGCTTTGTTACCCAGTTTGTATCCGTTGACTTCTTGTAGTAGTAGGAATAAGTGTACGGTGCTGTGCCGCCGCTTGCCTTTCCGCTTATTGTTACGGAATTGCCGAGTGTTATCGAGGTTGAGGAAACCGTTGAATTATTTACAAGTGCAGATGTGCCGCCCGTAACCTTAAGGGTAAAGGCTGCATCTTTAGTTGTCCCCTCGCTGTCCCTGACCGTTACCTTGATGTCGTAGTTTGTTGCAGCCCCCGGCTTGAAAGATACGGAGGTATTGGTTGTATTTTCCGATTTTGTTACCCAGTTTGTATCCGTTGACTTCTTGTAGTAATATGAATATGTATACGGAGCTGTTCCGCCGCTCGCCTTACCGCTTATTGTAACTGAATTTCCGAGTGTTATTGATGTTGCCGAAACCGTTGAGTCATTTACAAGCTCAGTCTTATTGTCGCCCTTAACGAGAATCATAGCGGAAATTCGAGGTACAGAAACCTCACCGGACACAGAAGCAATAACATCCGATGCCCCCGCTTTTGTGTCATTTACATAAATCTTCCACTCGCCGTCAGGGAGCCACACATTTGTAGCATTCTTGAGCGGATTGTATACAACAAGAATCTGATCCGCCGGTTCGCCTTCAACATCTCCGCTGAGAGTATAAGCTATGACGCCCTTTTCGGTACTGTCAAGAAGTCTGAATTTAGACGAAACCTCTCCCGATGTTGAAAGTCTTAGTGCCGGATGAGCCTTTCTGAAGGCTATAAGACCCTTATAATAGTCATATACTGCCTTATTCTGAGCTACGAGTGAATAATCAAGTTTATTTACTTCATCACCGGAAGCATAACTGTTGTGATCGAATGTTCCGTCTTTCTTTGTCTTTGTTCTGAGAAATTCCTCACCGCTCATTATAAACGGAGTACCCATTGCCGTCTGTACAATAGCCGCACCGAGATTATTTTGACGAATCTGATCCGCTAATGTATCATAAGGACTGGAAGATCTGACCTCATCCCAAAGCGTATAGTTATCATGACAATCCGCATAATTTATAACCTGTGACGGTGACGGTGCCCATGACAGTGCAGACCTAATCGACTCAACAAGGCTATCACGGTATGATATTTCACCGTTAATATAGCCTTTCTCTGCAACATCAAATACGCTGCCCTTTATGTTGTCACGGATATTATCGCTGAAATATGCAATACCGGGTGTGAGTCTGGCATTTGTCTGTGTTGCAAGAGGAACATTTTTCGTTATAAGCGTTGACATTGTCCAACCCTCGCCATATATTACTATTGTAGGATCGATTTTGTCAAGAGCCTTACGGATAGCGTTCATTGTATTGACATCAATAAGACCCATAAGGTCAAAACGGAATCCGTCAAGGTGATATTCCTCCGCCCAATACTTTACAGAATCCACAATAAACTTGCTTACCATCGAACGCTCGCTTGCCACGTCATTGCCGCATCCGGAGCCATTGGAACCCGGTCTGTGAAAATAGCCCGGAACAAGCTGATTAAAGCAATAGCTTGATGACAGTGTATGATTATATACAACATCCATGATTACGCCTATACCTGCATCATGGAGTCCCTGAACCATTTGCTTATACTCATTTACTCTTACTTCTCCGTGATACGGATCCGTTGAATACGAACCCTCGGGTGCATTATAGTTGACCGGATCATAGCCCCAGTTATAACCGCCCTTTGTTTCATCAACAGAACCGAAGTCATAGGAAGGAAGAATATGCACGGATGTTACGCCGAGATCAACAAGGTGATCCACACCTGTCTTTGTGCCGTCGGAGGTTGTTGTTCCCCTCTCTGTAAAGGCAAGGTACTTACCCTTATTTTTGATTCCGCTGTTTTCCGCAATTGAAAAATCTCTGATATGGACCTCATATATATCCAGATCCGTAATGCTTTTATAGGTATGTCTGCTGTCGCTGTCCCAGTTGTCGGGATTCGTTGAGGACATATCAAGAATCTGACCCCTCTGACCGTTTATGCCTACAGACTTAGCGTACGGATCAACAATATCCTTATTTGTCATGCCGTCAAAATAAGCCGTATATGTATAGTACTTCTTATTAAGATCGCCCTGAACGGTTGCAACCCACGTACCCTTTACATCAGCTTTCATTTCAACAACATCCGCAGCCGTACCGCCGTTGCCCGCATTATAGATATTAAGCTCCATCCTCTTTGCTGTGGGAGCCCATACACGGAAGAATGTGCTGTTTCTTGAATATGAAGCACCGAGGTCATCACCCTCATATGTGTACTGTGATTCAAATTCATTGGACGAGTAATCAGGTATAGAAATGATGTTATCCTTTTTTGTTTCAAAGTTAGGATTTCCGGACTTGTAATATACTTCAACCGTGCCTGAAAATACATCACTGAGATCTACAAAAAGATCTTCATCATAATCCTTTGCACTCCAATTGGGTTTTCTTACAATAAAGCCGAGTCTGGGAACAGGTTCCGAAAGTGTCAGCCTGCAAACAACACCGTTCTCATCAGGGTTTGTTTTGTCGAATACATAAGCACCCTCAGTCGTTTTTTCACCATCAGGTGCTCCGCTGTCTGTCCATGCCCACACATCCCAATCGTTGTATGCACCATCCCAACGCAGATAATGAATGTTGACTGTTATTCCTCCCGCCGCACCGACAACCATCGTGGTGACAATAAAGCAGCCGACAGTAAGCATCACTGCCATAAAGGATGCCAAAATACGTTTTGTAAGCTTTTTAAAATTCACGATATCATCTCCTTTACTAATTTTGTTTTAACACGAATTTTACTTACAAATAAAAAATTTACTCTTTCACCTCCCGATCTGCTCCGCAATTAAATTTTCGCGGACGAATGTATTAAATTATCCTGATCGAAACGACATTATTATAAACGGATGAATTGATAACCGGATACAAAAGAACCGGTTGATTGGCACAACTATTTTTTCATCTCAATAGGCGTGATGCTGCATTTACAGGAAAATTCAAGCACAAGCAGTATATTAATTAAAACTTAACACACCCCTTAAGCACATCATACAAATTTTTTTAACATATGTCAATAAATAAAATAAAAATCAGCAAAGATTGTAGCATTTATACATTAATATTCCGCAAAAGAATCATTTTAGGTGTTTTTGCGATTAAATTAACATAATAGTGTCTTTTTACGACCATATTATTTTCGGTATTCTTCAATCATGGTAAAAAATATTGCATGATAACACCATGCAAACTTAATTAAGACCTTAATTACACCACGGTTCAGGTTAAATCATACATAATTCCGCCCGAACCAAAATAAAAAATCCGCCGCATATCTCCGAACCCTATGCGACGGATTTTTATTTTTTTATTAACGGAAAAAATCTTTTATTTTACACTCACCGTATAAATAATTTCTGCCGTGATACCCTTACTGTCCTTAACCAATATTCTGACATCATAAGACACAGCCGAGCCCGGCTTAAAGCTTACGGAAGTTGCAGTTGTATTTGCCTGCTTAACCACCCAGTTTGTATCTGTTGACTTCTTGTAGTAGTAGGAATATTTGTAGGGGCTTGTTCCGCCGCTCGCCTTACCGTACATCGTAACGGAAGAACCGAGCTTAATTGATGTTGCGGAAACCGTTGAGTTATTCGTAAGAGCAGCCTTGGATACCGTTACCGTAAGGATTTTTTCTGCCGTCTTACCGTTTTTGTCCTTGACCGTTACCTTGATATTATAGGTCGTTGCCGTACCCGGCTTGAAGCTTATGGAAGCTGCAGTTGTATTTGCCTGCTTTGTTACCCAGCTTGTATCCGTTGACTTCTTATAGTAGTAAGAATATGTATACGGACTTGTTCCGCCGCTCGCCTTACCGTTTATTGTTACAGAGGAACCGAGCTTAATTGATGTTGCGGAAACCGTTGAGTTATTTACAAGTGCAGATGTGCTTCCCGTTACCTTAAGTGTAAAGGTCTTATCCTTTGTCGTGCCTTTGCTGTCCTTAACCGTTACCTTTATATTATAGGTCGTTGCTGTACCCGGCTTGAAGCTTATGGAAGCTGCAGTTGTATTTGCCTGCTTTGTTACCCAGCTTGTATCCGTTGACTTCTT
>CANPXK010000121.1 GCA_947585965.1 uncultured Clostridia bacterium | reverse complement strand
GTTTATGCGGTTTTTTGAGTATTTTATTACATGATATCAGGCTTTCTTTTTGCCTTTTTTATTGCCTTTGGCTGCTCGATTGAAAGTCCCTGCATCAGCCATGTGTATTGCTCAGATGTGATCTGTTCGGCCTCTGTTTTGTTTCTCGGCCACTGAAATCTGCCGTTATCCAGACGCTTGTAAAGCAGCAGAAAACCATCACCTTCCCACAGCAATGCCTTGATTCTGTCGTACTTTCGTCCGCAAAACAGAAATACTGCTCCCGAACATACATCAAGCTTAAAATTCTGCTGAATGATACCTGCAAGTCCGTCAATACCCCGACGAAGATCTGTGTATCCGCACACAATGTAATACGGTCCGCTTATTTCCTTTAACATGATCTCATCCCTCGAAGTATGGCTGTCATCAGCTCAACTGATACAGTTTCAGGCAGTTCGATATTTATTCCGTTTCCTGTAATATGTATTTTCTCATCTGACTTTGTTGTACTCATATCTGACGGCATTTCAGTTTTACACTTCATAACTGGTACAATATCATGTTGGTTGGTTTCGTTAAGCAGTTCCCCACGAATCACTTTCAGACGATAGTAAAATGTCTTTACCGATAGTCCCTGCATGACACACCAGTCATTCACCTTCATACCGCTCCGCTGATATTCTTCATACATCCGTTTCCAGTTATCATGTCTGACAACTTGCTTTACCTCCGCTATTTTATCCATTTTTATCAACTCCTTTTCCGGTCTTAACACTTATCCAGACCTGCTTGGAGTTATTTTACCATTTTCAAATTATTATTTGAAGTCGCTGGAGGATTGAGGGGATACCCTCCAAAACAAATTTCCGACACACTTATTATACCATAAATGTGCCGGAAAGTCAAGTGTTTATGCGGTTTTTTGAGTATTTTATTACATGATATCGGGCTTTCTTTTTGCCTTTTTTATTGCCTTTGGCTGCTCTATCGAAAGTCCCTGCATCAGCCATGTGTATTGCTCAGATGTGATCTGTTCGGCCTCTGTTTTGTTTCTCGGCCACTGAAATCTGCCGTTATCCAGACGCTTGTAAAGCAGCAGAAAACCATCACCTTCCCACAGCAATGCCTTGATTCTGTCGTACTTTCGTCCGCAAAACAGAAATACTGCTCCCGAACATACATCAAGCTTAAAATTCTGCTGAATGATACCTGCAAGTCCGTCAATACCCCGACGAAGATCTGTGTATCCGCACACAATGTAATACGGTCCGCTTATTTCCTTTAACATGATCTCATCCCTCGAAGTATGGCTGTCATCAGCTCAACTGATACAGTTTCAGGCAGTTCGATATTTATTCCGTTTCCTGTAATATGTATTTTCTCATCTGACTTTGTTGTACTCATATCTGACGGCATTTCGGTTTTACATTCCACCAGCGGTACAATATCATGTTGGTTGGTTTCGTTAAGCATTTCCTCACGGATCACTTTCAGACGATAGTAAAATGTCTTTACTGATAGTCCATGCATGACACACCATTCATTAACCTTCATACCGCTCCGCTGATATTCTTCATACATCCGTTTCCAGTTATCATGTCTGACAACTTGCTTTACCTCTGCTATTTTATCCATTCTGATCAACTCCTTTTCCGGTCTTTTGACTTATCCAGACCTGCTTGGAGTTATTTTACCATCTTCTGAATACTTTTAGAAGTCACTGGAGGATTGAGGGGATACTTTTTTTATAATATAATTCCTTGTTATTTTCAAAGTAAACGCAACAAGAGTACAAAAAGAAGCATCAATTGATTTGTAGAATAATAAGTCGGAAAAAATCCGAAGAAAGATGTAAAAATATAAGAAGAACTTACAACCCCCATGGAGGATTGGTTACAGTACATTTTCAAACGCTTTTATGCTGAAACAGGGTCGTAAGGAAAATTTACATCACCTGAATAACCATGGCTCAGAGCTTCTTAACAAGCAATGCCCTTATTGCATTAAGAACAACAAGAACCATTACCCCTACATCTGCAAAAATGGCTGTCCACATATTCGCAAAACCCAATGCCCCCAATATAAGACATATGATTTTTACACCAATGGCAAACCATATGTTTTCCTTTACTATCGTCAGACATTTCTTTGAGATTTTTAATGCCTTTGAAATTTTTAACGGGTCATCATCCATAAGAACAATATCCGACGCTTCAATGGCGGCATCCGAACCCATTGCCCCCATGGCAATTCCGATATCTGCTCTTGATAAAACGGGAGCGTCATTTATACCGTCACCGACAAATGCTATTGCCTCATTGTTACTTTTCCCGGAAATCAGCTTTTCCATTATATCAACCTTATCAGCCGGAAGAAGATTGCTATGAACCTCGTCAATTCCCAACTTCTCTGCAATTTCTTCGGCAACGGATTTATTGTCTCCGGTAAGCATTACGGTTTTTCTTATTCCCGCTTTTTTAAGTCCGGATATGGCTTTTTCCGAATTCGTTTTAACTATGTCGGAAATAACGATACTTCCCATAAACTCATTATTTTTTGCCGTATATACAATTGTTCCAACGGCTTCGGGAATCGAATACTTCACACCAATTTTGTCCATTAATTTAGCATTCCCGGCATAAACCGTATTACCTGCTATTATCGCTTTTATGCCATGTCCTGCTATTTCTTCGGTATTATCGGGAACAACGGAATCGTGATATTCCGAGGCAGCACTTTTTACCGACAGTGCAATCGGGTGCGTTGAGTAATGCTCGGCAACTGCCGCAAGACAAAGAAGTTCAGACTTTTCAATTCCGTTCGGATATATACCGGTTACCTCAAAAACTCCCTTGGTTAGTGTGCCTGTTTTATCAAATACAACAGTGCGGGTTTTTGAAAGGGTTTCAAGATAGTTTGAACCCTTGATAAGTATTCCCTCTTTGCTCGCCCCTCCTATTCCGGCAAAAAAGCTGAGCGGTATGCTTATTACAAGGGCACAGGGACAGCTTATAACAAGAAATGTCAGAGCACGGTATATCCAATTAGCCCAACCTGCGGCTTGCGAGAGAATAAACATATTGAACAAGGGCGGCAATACTGCCAGTGCTATTGCACTGAATATAACGGTGGGAGTATAAATTTTCGCAAATTTTGAAATAAAGTTTTCCGAGCGTGATTTTTTGGAGCTTGCATTTTCCACAAGGTCAAGAATTTTCGATACCGTAGAATCTCCAAATTCTTTTGTGGTGCGTATTTTAAGAAGTCCGCTCAGATTAACACATCCGCTTATGACCTCATCCCCCACCTTGGCACTCCTCGGAACACTTTCACCTGTAAGTGCTACCGTGTCAAGTGTTGAACTTCCATCTTCAATAATTCCGTCAATCGGTATTTTTTCTCCGGGCAGAACCGTTATTATTGTACCAACCTCAACATCATCAGGATCTGTCTTTTCAATTTTACCGTTTATTTCTACATTTGCATAATCGGGTCGTATATCCATAAGCTCGGTTATATTCTTTCGGCTTTTCCCCACAGCATAACTCTGGAACCATTCCCCTATCTGATAAAACAACATAACCGCAATAGCTTCAAGATAATCGCCATCCTCAATTATCGCAATAACCATTGCTCCGATCGTAGCCAATGCCATAAGCAGACACTCATCAAACGGCTGAAGATTAATTATTCCCTTGAATGCCTTTATCAGAATATCATATCCTATAATCAGATAAGGTATAAGGTAAAGCGCCAATTTATACAGACCGCTCACAGGTACAAAAATAAAGCAAATCATAAGAACGCTTGCTATGATTATCCGTATCAGATTTTTCTTTTGCTTTTTTGTCATAATTATCCCCTCACAGTTTCAATTAAACAGATGTTTAATCGTTGTTCAAAAATATATCCCCACATAAGTGGGTTTATATTTTATATGTTTTATCTCAAAAGAATATTTCACAGTCCGGCTCTATCTTGCGGCAGCTTTTGAGTACATTGGTCATTACTGTATCTACATTAGCTCCGTCCTCAAACACGACCTTCATTTTAAGTGTCATAAAATTAACAACGGCATCCCTTACTCCTTCGGTTTTCTTTGCCGCATCCTCCATTTTTGAAGCACAATTTGCACAGTCAACCTCAATCTTATATGTTTTTTTCATATTAACCACTCCTATAATTAAAAGATTAATTAATCGTTGAATATAATATAGCATATATATACTCGAATGTCAATAGATAATTTTACTTTTTAATAAATCTGTGGATTTTCGGAAGTTATCATGTATCCCTCAATCCTCCAGTGACTTCTAAAAGTATTCAGAAGATGGTAAAATAACTCCAAGCAGGTCTGGATAAGTGTTAAGACCGGAAAAGGAGTTGATCAGAATGGAAAAAATAGCAGAGGTAAAGCAAATTGTAAGACATGACAACTGGAAGCGAATGTATGATGAATACCGGAGGAGTGGCATGAAGGTTAATGACTGGTGTGTCATGCATGGACTATCAGTAAAGGCATTTTACTATCGTCTTAAGGTAATTCGTGGGGAACTGCTTAACGAAACAGACCGACATGATATTGTACCGCTGGTGGAATGTAAAACTAATTGGCGAGGAATTTGTCCGCAGTGAGCTGAATATTATTCCGGCACAGATGTATAGAGCGTGCGGTCAAACCTTTCGTCATTGGAAGGAAGAATTGGTTATTTTCAGATACCGACAAAGGTGCCGATGCCGGTGCAAAATGCTACAGCATTATTCAATCGGCAAGCCTTAACGGACTAAATGTGTTCGGGTATTTGTCATATCTTTTGACAGAGCTGCCGAAGCTGGAAAATGAACCGACGGATGAACAGTTGGACAACCTGTTGCCTTGGTCCGATACGCTGCCGGATTATTGTAGGTAAGTCTCAATTGGTCTGATCAAGTCCATATAGTGCATTTGAATAACTCCCATGGTTTTTGCCACGGGAGTTTTGCTTTTCTATATTACGCTGGAGGATTGAGGGGATACAGTTGGCAATATCATCAGCTACACCCTTTGCCGAGAATACAGTACTTATTCCGGTAAAGGCTGCACCGAGGAACTCCCCGAGAGATTCTTCACCCCATGGTTTTCCTTGAGTTACATACTTGTCCCACAGACCATAAATCTGTGTTGCGGTCTGGTATGCTCCGAGTGCAAAGTTTCCGATATTTGACGCCAATCGCGTTGCAAACTTAAATGCCTTTGCATACTTTGTACAGCCTGTTATTGCTTTCGCAATACCTCCGGCTATATCGCCAAGACCCGGCACTGATGATACAAAACTTGATGCCGCACTGAAATAGTCGCCCTCGCTCATGTACCAGAATCCGTTTGCAAGGTCTGCAAGTGCACCAACGCCGGGAACCATTCCGAGCAGGTCAAGCACACCGTGTCCTATTGCACTCCGGTCAATCTTTGGACTAAGACCGAACGGATCGAACATACTTACAGGGTTGCCCTGACAGTAAGCATACTTATTTAAGGCTTGGACTGTTGGTAATATTGCCCTCTATAACGTCCTGATTGATAAAACGTTTGATTTCGGGGTTGTAATACCTCACACGCATATAATACAAGCCGCTGCTGTCGGTTTCTACACCATAGCGTCTGTTGAACAAGAGGATACCATAAATGTCTATGTATAACTCTTATGTTATAATATAAGCAATCATGATTTCATTATATGTAACCTTCATAATACTAAAAAACAATGTTCTTGCTACCACTGCTACCTCACTGAAATTCTGCCAATGGTTTATTTGTGATTTCTGAATACTTGTTAAGAGTGCCGTTATTTGTATAATCATTTCACTAAACAATTATCTACAATACAGGTACAAATATCATTTATATCTTCATCTACATATCTAACATCAACAAGAATTGACCTAACAATATCTGAAAAACTGTAAATTTCTTCATTTTCAATCTTTACCATCGGTAACATAAGCAATTTACTTAAATTTGATAAATCTTTTGTATACTTCAAAAAGCTTTCCAAACTAATTTTTTGAATCGAATACTCCGGTCCCGTACAACCAAGTTTCTCTTGCCCAAAATAATAAATAGTATCACCCGGATGAAGTTCAATAAAGAGTTCATTTCCTGTAGACAATATCATTTTTATGGTATTGGGATTATCAATATAACCATCAGATTCATCAAATACACCATCATAATAACCTGTTAAGTCATCAATAAAACTATGGTCGATTAAGTCTTCATATTTTTCACTCATTATTTCAATTAGTGCATCATCATTAGAAGTAACTCCTGAAGGAAAATTACACATGATAAACCATAGCAAAAAGCTCTTTTTTGTTAATAAGAAATTGTAATCTATCATTTTTCTCAATCATATCACCTTTTCCATTAGTCACAATAAAAGACAGTTGAATATAAACATATAATAATTTTATTCAACTGTCTGTTATCATTCGACATGGGAGTCTGTTATTTTTCCCTTTTAGTCAGACTGCCAAAACTGTCTATATTTTGTTTTATCACTATTACCACGAAATACAGGTCCACCAATCACCATACCGCGAGACTCAATCTTTGGAGCACATATATCCTTACACACATTTCGAGATGTACCTCCCGCTATAATGGTATATTTATCTTTAGTATTATTTAGAATAGTTTCTTCAGCATGTCCTATACCTGGAATATAAATCTCGTCTTCTTTAAGCAACCCCTTGATAGATTTTGGT
>CANPXK010000120.1 GCA_947585965.1 uncultured Clostridia bacterium | reverse complement strand
CTTCTTATTTTCGTAACGGCGTTAAGCTTTGTTATATTTGCACTGTTTTATGTATTCGTATATAAAATAACGTCAAACTCGTACTACCATATAGTCAGTGATGCAAAAAACAAGGAATAAACAGATTCCCCTAAATAAAATAACAGCGAAGGATGCACGGAGTTTTTCGTGCATCTTTCGCTGTATAATTTTTATTATGTAAAAATGTAATAATGAAATTTAATTATTAATATATATTATATTTTTCGATTAAATCGGTGTTTCCTTAATAGTTGTTTATAGCTTCGATTATTTCATCGTAATAATATATACCGTTTCCTTCATAACGATTATTTGAGGAATTGTATGTTACATTCTTTGCAAGAATATATGCTTTATCTTTATCATACACATTCTTAATTGATTTGTTATATTCTTGATAAGATACATCTACACCATTAATTTTATAAAAAAATATAATATCTCCATTTTCGTCCAGTTGAATACTCGGGTTACTTTTCTCACCATATTCTCCATCGCAAAGTAATGTGAAAGTACCATTTTTAATTGTATATACTTTGTCATGATAGCTGCCCCTAAATCCTCCGGAGTCACAAAATATATTTTGTCCTTCAATGTACGAAAAACCGGACCAAGACATCCCTTGTTTAATAACTGTTCCGTCATAATAACTGCATAATTCATCTCCGGCAGCAGTATTTCCGTAATTTATATATAGTTCCGGTATTTCGTCACCATTAATATCGACCAATTTATAAAATTCTATATATTCGCCTGTAAATGTATCTGTCTTCTTGCCATTTTCATTGATATAGTCAATATATGCCTGTTTCCATTCTGTATTTGTTGGTTGTACTTGTTGAGAAGTATCGTTTTTATAACCTGAATACCCTAAAACTTTCATTGTATTATTTGTTTCGTTGATATTGTTTTCGAGGACACTTCTCGAATTAGAATTAAAAATAGTGTAAGTTTGTTTATTTTCCCATTCTGTAAGTTGTTTATTAAATTCTTTTTCGTTTACCTCTTTGTTATCAATTCTGAATTTTATTTCGCCGGGATCAAGTTCGTTATAATTACTAATGCTTTTTACTACTTCAAACTTATTATCAACAAGTTTACTCCACTCGTAAATATAAAATGTTTGTGGACTTTTTCTTGTCAAAAGTAATATCTGCCCGTTTTCTTCACAGAAAGCTATTTTCCAGGTGTATTCAAGACCGGGATCAGTTCCCGAAAAGAAAAACGTACTTCCCTCAAACAGAGTATTTATTTTTTTGCCGTCATATCCGAAAACCTTCATATAATAAGGCTTTTCGTATCCATCTCCATCTTTAGTAGGTCCGTATACACATAATAGTTCCTCATTACCATTATTATCGAAGTCAATCAGTTTTGCATAACTGAGTCCAGTCATATTATACACACCATTTCCGGTGTTATCATCAACGATTTTACCGTCACCATATTTATTGATTAAGGCTTTTATTTCTTCAGAATATGCGGCATACATTTTTTCTTTTGCCTGACTTTCCTCTTTCGTTATTGAAGATTCGTTTGATTTTATACTATTAATTCGATTTTTCAAGTTTATAATTGTTGACGATTGACTGTCATACCATTTTTGAGCATCTGTCTTATCAGAAAGCAGTGATAATAAACCTGAATCTTCCGCTACAACTGTATATGCACAATATTCGCCTCGGATTCTGCATCCAATCAGGAAATTAGCGTATGTAACATATTCATCAATATATTTATCAGCATTGCGGTCTTTTGAATGATTTAAAAATTCTGTGGTCGAATCAAGAACCTTAGTTTGTAAAATTATGCTTATGTCATACAATGCTTCTATTTCAAATGTGCGATTTATAAGATTCTCAGCTCCAACGGTGATATTACCTATGAATTTTCCTATATCCTTACCCAAGTCCCAAGATTCACGAAGAACATTGAATTTTTCAAATAATCCTTCGCTTGAATCAACAAAATATCTGTATGCCTCATCCGTCTGATATTCATCTACTGATTTGGCAACATCAAAAAACATATCGTCAAAGAAGAATTGAGTATAATTGTCAAAATTTTCAGAATTAACATTACTGTATGCTTTGAGTTTAATGAGAAATGATTGTTTCATACTATTTCTCAAAGTTGAAGCAGCATCCTTTAGTTCTCCGTCTGCATTTTCTTCTATACATTTTAAAAGTGAATTGTAATTTGAATAATCCTGTGTGGAGGTTTCAAGATTAGTTAATGTATCTATCCAATTGGTTGTATTATCACTTAAAACAGATACTCCGTCAATAGCTTTCACCAACGCCTCTTCTGCGTCACTTGATTCTCCCTTTATACCTGCTAACCCGGAATATACAGAGACCGCGTTTGCCGCCAATTTCGCAGTGTCCATACCATAGTCCTTCAGACTCTTCAAGTTGTCTTGTTTTTTCTGATTACTAATTTCAGATGCATTGTCCATATCAAATACAGAAATTATATTAATCAAAACTTCCATATATTTTTCTTTATTTGGACAAGAACCTGTTTCAATGAGCTGATCAGCCATTTGCAGACAATAGTTTACCCCCACATCAGAATACCATTTTGCACCTAACTTCATATAAGCATAATAGTTTCTTGTTACCAACAGATTATTATGTTTCTCTTTAATAAATCGTATCATATTTTGGCTGTTTTCAGAAAGTTCACTTTTTGCGTTTGCAGTTATTCCGCAAGGCAGTAGAAGTGTAACAATTGTTAATAATACTATCAGACAGCGTTTCATATTAATCATCCTCCTCAATGCTGTAATCTATGTTTTTATATGCCGTAATTGTAATATCGTACATTACCATATCGTAAAACTTTTTTTCTATTTGCTCGCGACTATCATTTTTTACCGTAAAAATGTAATCTTTGGTCATTTCAGGGTGTTCTTTTATCTTGTTTTCTAAATCGGTACTGTCAATATCTGACAGTGTTCCGTTTTCATAAACTGACTGCATTATTTTTTCAAAATCCGGCGCGGTTATTGTTACTTTTTTTCCCATCGAAACATCAGTTATTTTATAATCTTTACAATATTCCTGATAGATATTTGAAAAATCAATAGTTTGCTGAAAATCTGATGAATTTTTTGATGCTTTGCTTTGCTCCTGAACTGTACCGTCAGAGCACCCGCACAAAACAGCAAAAGAAATTAATACTGCAATTTTGAGTAAACAAGTTTTTCTTTTCATATTTATAATCACCTTTCTCGTTTGTTATTACCCCACACAGTTTTACAAGTTTTTTTCTTGTACTTTTTTATTTATTATACTGTTTATTAGTTTTTTTGCCTACTTTTATACTGATTAACTGGCGTTATTATATATTGTAATTTTTTTGTATATTCTGCAATTTCTTTATCATAAACTTTTAATGCGGTTTTGTATTTTTTCCTGTTAGGTAAGTAAATAATAAATCCTATAAATTTTGAAACTATGACAGGCAGTATTACTAAACCTATAAATACACATATTGAAACGATGATAGCTGTTTCTATTGACTTGTCATACCAATTATCTCTACTGAATTATTACCTTTTTTGAACATATGATCAATATAATAATTAACTATTGGATTAATAAAATGACCGACAAAAAGAAAAATACCGTATATATAAAATATTACGCAGAATATACAAGAAATAGCCGGCATCTGTATTTTAGGTTTTATCGGGGTGTCAGGTCTATAAGGTTCTTTATAAGGGTTTGGACGTGGAGTTTGTGTAATTCTATCTAATTTGTTTATCGTTTGCTCCAAAATATAACGATTTTTCGCTGAATCCACAACAACCGCTAAATATTCTTTAAGTTTTTTTGTATTAAGCATAGCGTCATATCCCTCTCTTTTGATATATTATACGCCGTTAGTACATAATCGTCAACAGCTTATAGTGTATGTTAGAAAATAAAAATATATGTTTTTGTTATATAGAGGTGACGTTTATGGGAAATGAGTTAAATTTGCAAATGGGCAATAGAATTCGTCAACGCAGGGAAGCTATGAAATATTCAAGAGAAGAATTTTCCGAGATGGTGGGTATATCATTGAGATTTTTAACTGACATTGAGTTTGGAACAAAGGGGATGTCTTTTCCAACGTTAATACGAATTTGTTCGGTACTTAATACAAGTACGGATTTTATTATTTTAGGGAAGAAAGAAAATGATGTATTTTCCGATTTTCGTGAAACTCTTGAAAATATAGATGAAAAATATTTGCCGCTATTGTCTGAAATTTTCAATTTATTTGTTAAAGCAATCAAATATTCTGATAATAAATAGAATAGTTTTCATACTGTCCGCACGGGCAGTATGTTTTTTGCGTTGTTTATTTTCACGATTATACTCTTGTTTGGAATTGACATTGATTCCTTAATAGAGTAAAATATAAAATATATATTATATAACTTCATTAGTTGAGGCGTTTAAATAATGACTGCTTTTTTGAGAAGAACATGGGCAGAGGTCGATGTCGATGCTATCAAGCATAATTACAACATAATAAGACAGACTGTCCGGAAAGATACAGATATAATGTGTGTTATAAAGGCCGACGGCTACGGCCACGGGGCGGTATTTCTTGCAAAGCTGTATGAACAGCTCGGTGCGGATAAATTTGCCGTGTCCAATATAGAGGAGGCTATGCAGCTGCGTGAAAACGGGGTCAGTCTGCCTATCCTGATACTTGGCTTTACGCCTGCCGACATGGCAAAGGAGCTTGCGGAAAATAATATCTCTCAGGCTGTTTTTACGGAGGATTATGCAAGGGAGCTTTCGGAATTTGCCGTCAGAAATAATGTAAAGGTAAAAATTCATATAAAGCTTGATACCGGAATGAGCCGTATAGGCTTTATGTATCAGAATACGGAGCGTGACGCTAAGTCGGTTGACATTATACAAAGAGTATGCCTGCTTCCGAATCTTATACACGAGGGTATTTTTACACATTTTGCTCTGTCCGACGAGGGAGAGAATGGAGTTGTTCCTACAACACATCAGCTTGACTGCTTTGTAAATGCAGTGGAAAGGCTGAAGGAGCATGGTATTGAATTTGAAACGGTACATTGCTCAAACAGCGGAGCAATAATAGATTATAAGCAGGCGAATTTTGATTGTGTCCGTGCGGGGATAATATTATATGGTCTTTCGCCGTCCGAAAAACTTGCAGGCAAGTTGGATCTGCAGCCGGCAATGAAAATAAAAAGTGTAATTGCACAAATTAAGACAGTTGCTTCCGATACTCCCGTAAGCTACGGCGGTACGTTTGTTACGGATAAACCCACGAAGATAGCGACTGTTCCGGTAGGCTATGCGGACGGTTATACAAGAAGTCTGGGAAATCGCGCATATATGACGGTAAGGGGGAAGAAAGCACCTGTTATCGGACGTGTATGTATGGATCAGGTAATGCTTGATATAAGCGGAACAGATGATGTCAGGGTCGGGGATGAGGTCACTGTTATAGGCAACGGAAGTGATAGTGCTCTTTCCTTTGACGATATAGCAAAGCTTACGGGTACGATAAATTATGAGGTAGTATGCCTTGTAGGAAAGCGTGTGCCGAGGGTATATCTTAAAGACGGAAAAAATATCGGTATAATGGATTGCTTAAAATCCAATAATTAACCGTGCAATAAATTACGAACATAAAGTGTCTTTTAACCTGCTGCAGGAGGTAAGTATTATATGAAGCTCTTGGTTCTTGACGGAAACAGTATTCTTAACCGTGCTTTTTACGGAATAAAGCTTTTGACAACAAAAAACGGACAGTATACAAATGCAATATACGGATTTATGACAACCTTTCAGAAACTGCTTGATGAAAGTAACCCCGATGCGGTCGCGGTTGCATTCGATCTTAAAGCACCTACATTCCGACACCTGATGTATGCAGGGTATAAATCAAACAGAAAGGGTATGCCCGAGGAGCTTGCACAGCAATTACAGCCGCTGAAAGACCTTATATCGGCTCTCGGTTATAAAATAGTTACCTGCGAGGGATATGAAGCGGACGATATACTCGGTACGCTTGCAAAGAAATGTACCGATGAGGGCTATGAATGTGTTATAGCAACCGGCGACAGGGATAGTTTGCAGCTTGTTTCACCGACTGTTTCCGTGCGAATTGCGGCAACAAAATTCGGTAAGCCGGAGGTTACACTCTATGATGAGGCAAAAATAAAAGAAGTATATGGTGTAGAGCCGAAACAGCTTATTGACATAAAGGCTATTCAGGGTGATACATCGGATTGTATTCCGGGTGTTCCGGGAATAGGGGAAAAGGGAGCGTCCGACCTTATAACACGGTTCGGAAGTCTTGATAATATATATGAAAACCTCGAAACGATAGATGTAAAGCCGGGTATAAGAAAAAAGCTTACCGAGGGCAAGGAAAGTGCATATATGAGCCGTACACTCGGTACTATCAATACACAGGCACCGATAGATACGAATATAGAACACTATATACCCGAGGAAAAGGATAAATCCGCAGTTGCAACGCAAATGGCAAGGCTCGAATTTTTCTCTCTTATGGAAAAATGGGGTGTCGGAGCGGAGGATATCGGGCATATTCAGACAGAAACGGATAGTTCACAGGAGGACAGAACGCTTGAATTTATAACGGATTTTCAACTGATTGATATATACGATGAGCTTGACGGAAAAACTGTAGATTTTCTTGCCAAAACGGACGGA
>CANPXK010000119.1 GCA_947585965.1 uncultured Clostridia bacterium | reverse complement strand
AGATACCGATAGTATCGGGTGTCGGTCATCAGACGGATACAACGCTGTGTGATTTTGTCGCTGACGCTGCGGCTGCCACACCAACGGCTGCGGCTGAAATGGTTTCACCCGAGGGGGGTGAGATGTCGGAGGAGATAAAATATTATCACGAAAAGATAATTTCCGTATTCAAGAGGAATATTGTTGCGGAAAGAAACAGGCTTGATATGCTTACAAAATCGAGGGTTATGAGATATCCGTATGAGTTGACGTCTGAAAAAAGCAGACAGCTTGATAATCTGGTTTCGCACATGAGGTCATTATATAGGGTTTATCTTTCGGATAAGCAAAGGAAATTTTCATCTGTTGCAGCGAAGCTCGATACACTAAGTCCGCTTAAGGTATTGGCAAGAGGATATTCGGTGGCATCCGGAAATGGTAAAATAATAAATTCTGTAAATCAGATTACAGAGGGAGATAAAATCAATATCAGATTTTATGACGGAAGTGCAGATTGCACGGTAACGGAAAGGAATGATAGTAATGTCTGAATTTAATTACGAGCGGGCGGTAAACAGGCTTGAGGAGATTGTAGAAAAGCTTGAAGGAGGAGAGCTTTCGCTTGAGGAGTCTATTAAGCTTTTTGAAGAGGGAACAAGGCTTTCGGCGGACTGCTATAAGGTACTTAAAGATGCCGAGCAGAAAATAACAGATATATCGGAGCTTGAACAGGAGGAAATATAATGTCGGAATTTACTGATACAGTTGAGAAAAAGCTTGTTTCGTATTTACCCGAAGCGGACAATGAGGATATACAAAGACTGGTTTCGTCAATGGAATACAGCCTTATGGCGGGCGGCAAGAGAGTACGTCCGATGCTTACGGTTGAATTTGCAAAACTCTGCGGCGGAAGTGAAGAAGCCGCTATGCCGTTTGCCTGTGCACTCGAAATGATACATACATATTCTCTGATACATGATGATCTTCCGTGTATGGATAATGATGACCTTCGCAGGGGAAAACCTACAAATCATAAGGTGTACGGAGAGGCAACCGCTCTGCTTGCAGGAAACGGACTTCTTACCCGTGCATTTGGTGTTTTAGTTTCCGATGAGGCTGTAAGGCTTAACGGATATGAAAAGTGTGCAAAGGCTGTAAGGGTTCTTTCGGAATGTGCGGGAGTAAACGGTATGCTCGGAGGTCAGATGATAGATCTTGAAAGCGAGGGCAAAGGTGCAGATGTTGAGCATCTTAAGGTTATGGATAATAAAAAAACCGGAGCACTTATTATAGCTGCGGCAAAGCTCGGCTGTATATCTGCCGGTGCAGGAGAGGAACAGATTTCGGCAGCCTGTGAATATGCTTCGGATATCGGTCTTGCCTTTCAAATAATTGATGATATGCTCGATGTCACATCGACAACCGAGGAACTCGGTAAGCCTGTGGGAAGTGATAATGAGAATGAAAAATCAACATACGCGGCACTTCTCGGCTTAGAGGAATGTCGCAGACTTGCAGAGGAATTGACAAATAAGGCAGTTTCAGCACTTGAAATATTCGGGGGTTCGGCAGAACAGCTGAGGAATTTTGCTGTTTATTTGTTAAATAGAGAAAAGTGATTGAAAATTTTGTCCGTATGTGTTATAATTAACATATTTGAGTCCGTGCTGTATTCGGTATTATGATATGGGGTGCCGTACGGACAAAAAGTACAAAGTTGATGTGTATGGCTGCACTGCGGATATACACTGTACATAATGCCGTGGTGATATGTATTGCTTATGAAGCCGCATGATAAAATCATGGTAATTGTATTGGAGATTAAGAATATGACAGACAACAGCATTTTAAGCGGTATTAAATCGCCGTCCGACCTCAAAAAGCTGTCTGCTGAGGAATTGAATATACTTGCTGATGAAATACGGGCTAAAATAATTGATACAGTTTCGGAAAACGGAGGGCACCTTGCTTCAAATCTCGGAGTTGTTGAACTGACAATAGCCCTTCATACTGTGTTTGACCTGCCGAATGACAAAATAGTCTGGGATGTAGGTCATCAGAGTTATGCTCATAAGTTGCTGACAGGGAGAAATGATACTCTCGGGACGATAAGAACAGAGGACGGAATTTCGGGATTTCCCAAAAGAAATGAAAGTATATATGATGCCTTTGACACCGGACACAGCAGTACATCTGTTTCGGCGGCATTCGGTATAGCCTGTGCGGACAGACTTAATGACGGAAAAAATTATACTATTGCCGTGATCGGTGACGGAGCTTTGACAGGCGGATTGTCCTTTGAGGCTCTTAACTGTGCGGGGCGCTCTAAAGAAAGACTTATTGTTATTTTGAATGATAATAAGATGTCGATTTCCAAGAATGTCGGTTCAATGGCACGATATCTTACAAAACTTCGGATACAGCCTTCATATATCAAAGCCAAGTCGAGAGTTCACAGCAGACTTGACAGATTTAACGGAGTAGGCAGGGCGATTACAAACACAATCAGAAACATAAAAAATTGGATAAAGATAAATCTTTTTGGAAACAGAAAGACAATGTTTGAGCAGCTCGGCTTCAATTATTACGGTCCTCTTAACGGACATGATATACAACAACTCCAGTCTGCACTCAGAGCTGCAAAATATTCAAAGGGTGCGGTATTTCTTCATGTATGTACCGTTAAGGGCAAGGGCTATGAATTTGCTGAGAAGAATCCGAAAAATTACCACGGAATTTCCGCATTTGATATGGAAACAGGAGAGCCGAAAAGCTCGACAAAGGGGTACTCCGATATTTTCGGTGAATTTATGTGTGAGACCGCCGAAAAGGACAGGCGAATCTGTGCAATAACGGCGGCTATGGCGATGGGTACGGGACTGAGCGATTTTTCGGAGAAATATAAAAACCGTTTTTTTGATGTAGGAATAGCCGAGGAGCACGCCGTAACCTTCGCATCGGGTCTTGCAGCAGGAGAAATGATACCTGTTTTTGCGGTATATTCTACATTTCTTCAAAGAAGCTACGACCAGATACTGCATGATGCCGCACTGCAAAAGCTTCATATAGTTCTTGCGGTTGACAGGGCGGGTGTTGTCGGAGAGGACGGAGAAACGCATCAAGGTATATTTGATGTTGCCTTCCTCAATACAATTCCGAATATTACGATTTTTGCACCGGCATCATTTTCGGAGCTCAGAGAAATGCTGCACAGTGCGATATATAATACTCCGAACATTGCGGTGGTAAGATATCCGAGGGGAGGAGAGCATTATCTTCCGGAGGAATATAAATATGACGGCAGTGATTATTGTTTTGTCGGAAATAAAAAATCCCGTAAGCTCATAGTGACCTACGGAAGAATTTTTTCCTATGCCTGTGAGGCTGCAAAAAATCTCGGAGCAAAGGGCACGGATGTATGTGTTTTAAAGCTTAACAAAATAAAACCGATAAGTGATAATGCCGTTTCCGGGGCAATGAATTTTAAAGAAGTGTATTTCTTTGAAGAAGGAATAAAAACCGGAGGTGTAGGGGAAAGCTTTGGTTTTCTTATGTATCAGAAGAACTTCAGAGGAAAATTCAGGCTTGTCGCTATAGAGGATTTTGTAAAGCAGGCAAAAGTTGATTCCTCACTTGCGAAGCTCAGACTTGATGCCGGGGGTATAGAAAAAACCGTATTGAATCGTACGGATTGATATTTGCATAGTTTTGATCAGGGGTGAAATGTAAGTGTCGGATAAAAAAAGACTTGATGTATTGGTTTATGAAAGAGGTCTTGCCGAAAGCAGGGAAAAGGCGAAGGCTCTTATAATGGCGGGGATTATTTATGCCGACAATCAGAAATCAGATAAGCCCGGCACGACCTATCCCGAAAGCGTTAAGCTTGAACTGAGGGGAAATAAGCCGAAATATGTAAGCCGCGGAGGTCTTAAGCTTGAAAAGGCTATGACAGCCTTTTCTCTGAATCTGAACGATAAAATAACCATGGATATAGGAGCATCCACAGGCGGTTTTACCGACTGTATGCTGCAAAACGGTGCAAAAAAGGTATATTCGATAGATGTCGGTTACGGGCAGCTTGACTGGAAGCTCAGAAATGACAGCAGGGTTGTTAATCTTGAAAGAACAAATATAAGGTACGTAACCGGAGAGCAGGTGCCTGACGAAATAGAGTTTTTCAGTGTTGATGTTTGCTTCATTTCTCTTGAGCTTGTATTGCCGGCGGTAAGACCTCTTTTAAAGGACGATGCTCAGGCTGTCTGCCTTATCAAGCCTCAATTTGAAGCGGGACGTGGGAAGGTAGGAAAAAACGGAGTTGTAAGAGATAAAAATATCCATATTGAAGTAATAGAAAAAATATATAATTTCTGCCTTAAAAACGGATACAGCGTACTCGGTCTGGATTTTTCCCCGATAAAAGGACCGGAGGGAAATATAGAATATCTTATGCATATTCAGAAGTCCGATATGCCTATATATTCAGAAAATTTTGATATACAGGGACTTGTGGAGAAATCTCATGCACAGCTTGATAAATGATACACCGGAGATGTAAAGCAAAATGTATAATATCAATAATGTAGCTCTTATACCGAATCTTACAAAAAAGGGAGCGTTTGAGGCTTCTCTTGAAACAATAGACATATTGCGGCAAAACGGTATGGATATCTTTATGCACGGTAATCTTCGGGAAAATTACAGGGACGGTAATATAAAATTTTATGATACAACCGATATTCTTATCGGGGCGGCTGATATTGTTCTTACAATCGGCGGTGACGGTACTATCATACACGCCGCACGTCATGCCGCTCCGCTGCATAAGCCTCTGCTCGGAATAAATATGGGAAGAATGGGGTATGTTGCGGGACTTGAACCTGATGAGCTTTATATGCTGAAAAGACTCGGAACAGGTGAATATTCGACCGAAAAACGAATGATGCTCAAGATAATCCATGAGAGTGTCAATGGTGTTATTGAGTTTTACTCAATAAATGATGCCGTAATTTCAAGGGGCTCTTTGTCAAGACTGATAGATATAGAGGTTTCTCTTGACAGGGATTATATGTGTCACTACAGGGCGGACGGTCTTATCGTTTCAACACCGACAGGCTCAAGTGCATATTCTCTTGCCGCAGGGGGACCCGTGGTTGAGCCGACCATGAAATGCATAGTCATGACGCCTATTTGCCCGCATTCACTTTTTGCGAGGTCTGTTATATTCAGCCATTCCTCACAGCTTGTAATTACAGCATCCTGTGATGATGAAACAGAGGTATTTCTGACGATAGACGGTGCCAGGACGGTTATAATAAAAAAGAATGACTCCGTATTGGTAACGTCATCGGAGCTTGAAGCGGAATTCATTAACCTTAAGGACAGATCATTTTACAGGGTTCTGAATGATAAATTTGCGGAAAAGAGTGATTATAAATGAAAACGCAGAGGCAGACAAGAATTCTTGAGCTTATAAAAAACAACAGCATAGAAACGCAGACGGAGCTTCTTGAAATGCTAAGGCGTGACGGATATAATGTAACTCAGGCCACTGTATCGAGGGATATCAAGGAAATGCGGCTTATAAAGGTTCTTGATGCCGACGGTAATTATAAATATGCCTGCGATGCCGCTGCCGGGGAGGATGAAGAATCCCATTCATATCTGTTTTCAACCGCAATTACGGGAGTTGAATATTCTCATTCGCTTGCAGTTATAAAGACACGAACAGGTATGGCACAGGCCGTATGTGCCGCCCTTGATTCCATACACCATGCGGGGGTTATGGGATCGATAGCGGGAGATGATACCATATTTGTCGCAACAAGAACGGATGCGGCGGCTTCTGCTTTTGTATCGGATATCAGAAAGCTTATAAGCTCAAGAAATAATCAGCAGTAAGTTGGAGTATTTATAATTTTTGCCGTAAAACGGCTTTGAAATCCGGGAGTTTTGTATATGCTGAAAAATCTTTATATTGAAAATATAGCGGTAATAGAGAAAACCTCAATAGATTTTACAAGAGGGCTTAATGTTCTTACAGGTGAAACGGGTGCGGGTAAATCTATAGTGATAGATTCGATTAATGCGATACTCGGAAACCGTACATCGAAGGATCTTATAAGAAACGGTGCGGAAAGTGCATTTGTAAGTGCAGAATTTACGGAGCTTTCCGAGAGAACGATCAATGCACTTGAGAGTTTCGGTTTTTCACTTGAAGAGGACGGCTCAGTAATGATACAGCGGGAACTTACACTCAGCGGAAAAGGAAAATGCCGCATAAACGGCAGACCGACTACTGTAAGTGTTCTTAAGGAGCTCGGAAAATATCTTATAGATATTCACGGTCAGCACGCAAGCTATGAGCTTATGTCGCCGGAAATGCATATTACATATATAGACAAATTGGGTTCATTCGATGAGGAACTTGAAGAATATCGCACGGCATACAGAGAGTATACACATCTAAGAAATGAACTGAATAAGGCAGTGACGGACGAAAGCGAAAGAGCAAGAAAGCTTGATTTGTTAAGATATCAGGTTGAGGAGCTTGAAGAAGCTGATTTTTATGCGGGTGAATATGAGGAGCTTACAGAGAAAAAACGTATAATTGAAAATAAAGAGAGGATTGCCTCCGCACTGAACGAAGCACATGAATATCTCAGCGGCGGTGAGGAAAGCGACGGAGCAGTAAGACTTCTTGAAATGGCCTGTGACAGTCTTGAAAATATATCAGATTATATGACGGAGGTCGAGGGGATAGCGTCAAGACTTCAGAGTGCAATATATGAGCTTGAGGATTGCCGTGATGAATTAACGGATTTGTTTGAGTCATCAGATACCGAAACG
>CANPXK010000118.1 GCA_947585965.1 uncultured Clostridia bacterium | reverse complement strand
TTTAAAATTGCATATAACCTGATTGTCAGCAGATTTGTTTTCACACTGATAATTATAGTTGAAGTTGCGGCACTTCTGATACTTTCCAACACGATCATAGGTGTATATAACGGAAAAAATATGCTGTATAAGCCATATAAGGATATTTTTGAAAATAATGCCGGAGTTGCAATGGATGTGGACGACCTCCTATGGAGAAAGGAAACTCAGAACAGTGATGTCGAAAAGCTGAGAGAGGAAAGCGGATATATTGACGTCTCAAAGGTTATAAAGCTTATTGAGAATAAGCTTGAGGGTGATGTCAGGGTGTACAGTAATGCTAAGCTGAATTTTTTTGAACCAATTGGTCCAAAAACAGAAGTTGGAAGAATTGGAGGTGCTGACAGTATAGATTATTATCTTGTTGACGATGAAATTTTCAGCAAACTAAGACTTCCGCTTGCACAGGGAAGATGGGCTTCTTCCGAAAAGACATCAAACGGTGAGATTGAAATTGTCGTATCCGGTGGAACGGATGCAAAACTGGGAAATGTATACGATACTCCGGCAGGAAAGCTGAAAGTGGTTGGTATACTGACAGATAATACGTATATTCCGCCGGGGCAGGGATATGAAGAAGAACATGAAGGTGGTTTGCCGCCTGTGGAGAGAAATATTTTTGGTTATTACCTTCCATTTGATACAGAAGTTTCTATGATTCCCTCTTTCTGTATTGCAGACAAAAAGCTTTTTGAAAATGCTCCGGATAAATATAATTGGATTGAAGGCGGCGATTGGTTTGTTTCATACGGAAGCGGTCTTACCGACAAACAAATAAAAAGCAACACCGAATATCTGAGTACAATAGGTTATGTGGAGGATAAATGGGATTTTTCAACCATAGTTGACGAAAGCAATAAAAAGCTCAACGACATTTATTTGCGTATGCTCCCGATAATGATAACTGCGGTTGTGGTTGTTCTTGCCGGACTTATCGGTTCGGTTGCCATGTCGACAATAAGACAGATGAAGACATTCGGAATATTCTTTATATGCGGTTGCCGATGGAGGGATTGCATTAAGATTATCAGTGCGAATATAATTATAGTTTTCGGAATAGCAGTAATTTTGGCAATAGCCGGAGGCTTTGCTATGTCAACAATGAACCTTGAGTACCTGATAGGTTTTTCGCTTGATTGGAATAATCTTATTTTCAGTATAGGTATTCTCGGAGTTATGTATCTGATGTCAGTCATACTGCCGCATAACATAATAAAAAGCTCATCACCTGTGGAAACGATAAAGGAGAATTGATATTATGATAGAAATAAAAAATCTTACAAAGACTTATAATTATAAAAAGTCCAATGCGTTTACAGCTCTAAAGGATATATCGCTGAAAATCGAGGACGGCGAGATGTTGGCGATAATCGGAAAATCCGGTGCGGGAAAGTCAACGCTTCTGCATATTATCGGATGTATTGATACTTTCGAGAAAGGCGAGTACAGTATTGACGATACAGACGTACATATTGCCTAAAAACACAAATAAGGAATTATATCTGCGCACAAGAAGTTTTTTAGTAATGTTTGACAATTTTTTTGTGTATTTTTTGGAACTTTAAATAATTGTTAATTGTTGACAATATACCGTGAAAGTGATAAAATGGTATTGAAATAAATTTGAGAAAGAGGTGAGATTACCAAATAAGTATTTTGAATATGTAAAAAATAACTCTAAAAAGTTAGGGGGGGATGCCGAAAAAAATTAATATCATATGTACAATTACTGTTTTAAAGTGTTCGATAAGTGTTACTTTTGGAAACGGTTGTACATAATAAAGTGTATCCTATATAAAAAAGTGTATCCTATATAAAAGTATTTAAAAACGGAGGTTTTACTTATGAGAAAAATTAAAAAAATAATAATATCAGTTATTTCGGTTCTTTGCGTGGCTATGTCTATAGTGATGGTAAGTGCTTCGGCAACAAATTCATTCACGATAAAACACAAGCATGATCCGCAAAGTGTGAGTTATGTTGAGGAAAAGTATAAGCTTATGCTTCAATGTTATAATGGTTGGGGTGCTGTCAGCTATAATAACGGACAGTCTTCATGTTACAAATATATGAAGTTAACGTGTTATGGTTATAGCAATGGAGATTATAATGTTCAGGGTCAAAAAAATGTTAGGGGTACAGATAAAACATTATTATTAAATGGAGGACCTATGGCCACCGGATATACACAAAAGGTTGATTATTACGGAGCTGCGTACATGAATTCATCAGCCTCATCCGATATCAGGGTAAAGGGTCATGTAATAGTATATCGACCGTAATATTTTTTAAACTTGGTTGGAAGGATAGATGAATATTCTATTCTTCCAACCGTGATTATTGTGTAGGTGATGGAAATTTAGTATCCTGAAATCAAAAACACCTGCGGAAAGTCTTGGAGAGGTTAATTGATTTGACAGAAATTAAAAATCTGACCAGACTTTAATTTCAGTAAATATCATATATAGTTTGGTAAATTAAAAAATGTAGAAGGCGTGATAAAAATGTGGTTTGCCCTGGTTTTCAAAAATCTGAAGAAATTCATCGCGAACAGACCTGTGTTATTTTGTTTTATAATTATTTCTCAGATTGCTTGTATTGTAACCGTGCTGACCGTTTCGGGAATGATCGATGCCGCCACCCCTGTTCCTACAGAGGACAGAAGTGAATATGATAAGTCGTTTCATATTTATACGGCGGATTATGATAACTATGACGACGAGATGATGTGCACAAAGCTTTATGACATTAAAACAGGTGAGCTGATCTATTCCGGAACGGATGAGAGTGAAGCAGATAAGGCAATTGAAAAGTTGGGGAAGAAATATAATACCTCCGCGGAGTCTCTCGTATACTCATTGCAGGAAGAATTACCGGGAAATTATAAGGAATTACCGAAATACAGGGATATAAAAGATAAACTTAAAAACGTATTGAATTCTGCAAACGGGGTATTGACCTATGCTGTGGTGTCAGGATATACCGATGATACGTTCAGGTACGGATTTTCCGCATATCGTGCAAATGATGATATGATGCAGGGAACATTATCGTATCTCCGCGATAACGAGAACAATATAAAAATAACAAAATACGAGGGATTAAAAGATGCATTCTGGGATTGTTCCGAGGGAGATAAGGTAAAAATAAATAATACAGAATACATTGTCTCCTCTGTTGAAACCGTTTCGCAGGATGAATCGACGGATACAGCATATAAAATGAGGATATCCGCTATGGATGATGATTTCATGGTTTGTTCGGTGTCGATTCTTGCTGATAATGCATCTTCAAAGCAGAAAAAACAAATCTATGAAACAATACAAAAAGAATTTTCGGATTTGACGAATGATATAGAAGAACCCGAACCCGAGCCTCTTCTTGAAAAACAGTTCAACAATATGATTTATGTTGTTTCATTTATAATTATGGCGGTCGTTCTTCTTAATATTTCAAGGCTTTATACATATATCCTGTCAAAAAGGAAAAATATATTGATGATATCTTCGCTTTGCGGCGGAAACAGGATTCAGATATTTGTTATGTATATAAGTGAAGTATTTGTGACCCTTGCTGTTTCCTGCGTTATAGGCTTTATCATATTCAAATATTTATTATCGGGACTGATAGCCGTTCTGTATCCGTCCTTTGAAAGCTTCTTTACAGCCGATATATATCTGTTGGTTTTCGGTGTGTATATTGTTCTGGGTCTTTTGATAATGACCTTCAATATTATACCTATGATAAGAAAATCGGTAATGGATCTGAAAAGGAGCTGATATGATGAAATATTTTAAAATTGCCTATGATATGCTCATAAATAAATTTGTACTTACATTAATTATCACAATTGAAATGGCTGTGTTTCTGATACTCTGCAATACTGTTGCAGGAACATATAACAGTAAGAATATGCTGTATGAGCCGTATAAAGACATACTCAAGAATAACAGCGGAGTAGTGTTTATGCTTGATGGTACATTAAATCACGATGAGTGCGATAATGCGGAAATTGAAAAGCTGCGGCATGACGGATATCTTGATAATGAGGATGTCATAGATTATCTTGAAAAAAATCTTGAGGGTGATGCTAAAATTTACTACAATTCACAGCTTGAGTTCTGGGAGGACGATCATATGGCTCCACATTCTTCTTTGCCCATGGACGAGGGGGAATTGGTTGATTATATCCTTCTTGATGATGAGATATTCAAAAAATACAGACTGCCTCTTGCGGAGGGAAGATGGGCATCATCCGAGAAAAATTCTGCCGGTGAAACAGAAGTTGTTGTATCGGGGGGAACTGATACAAAGTTAAATGAATTATACGTTACTCCTGCCGGAAAATTCAGGGTTGTCGGTATTCTGACGGACAATACTTATGAACCGCCGGGGAGCGGGTATTTATCTGATGATAATAATAAAGAGGGATTGTTCTCATTTTATGAAGCGTTTGACGCAAATGTAAGCATGGCGGGACCGTTCATAATTGCTGACAGAAAGCTTGTTGATTACAAGGAAGACAACTATAAAAAATTTAACTGTACAACTGAACCGGTGTGGTTTGTTTCATACGGAAGCGGACTTGATGAGGAATCAATAAAGAGAAATAATGATTTGCTGAAAACCATCGGATATTTTGATGATGACAAGGATTTTTCGACTTTATCCGAAGATACGGAGAATACGATAAATAATATATACATCGGTATGCTGCCAATGATTATTGCTGCGGCGGTTGTTATTCTGTCGGGACTTATCGGATCTGCCGCCATGACTGCGATAAGGCAGATGAAAACCTTCGGAATATTTTTCCTTTGCGGCTGCCGTTGGAGGGACTGTATAAAAATCATAAGTGCAAGTCTGGTTATAATTCTCGGTATGTCGGTAGTACTTGCGGTATTGGGTATTTACGGAATGTGGGCTATGAATTTTGAGTATCTTATAGGCCTGTCATTCGGATGGAACAATTTTGTTATAAGTGTAGTTATTCTTGCGGTTATGTATCTGCTGTCAATCATACTGCCGCATAACATAATAAAAAGCTCATCACCTGTGGAAACGATAAAGGAGAATTGATATTATGATAGAAATAAAAAATCTTACAAAGACTTATAATTATAAAAAGTCCAATGCGTTTACAGCTCTAAAGGATATATCGCTGAAAATCGAGGACGGCGAGATGTTGGCGATAATCGGAAAATCCGGTGCGGGAAAGTCAACGCTTCTGCATATAATCGGTTGTATTGATACTTTCGAGAAAGGCGAGTACAGTATTGACGATACAGACGTACATAAGCTGTCGGATAAAAAACTTGCGGAAATACGTAACGAAAAAGTAGGAATAGTAATGCAGGATTTTGCACTTGTTGAGGAATATACGGTTATTGAAAATGTGAAGATACCGCTTTATTTCAGCAAGAAGAAAAAAGGCAGCGCAAATACGCTTGCAATTGAAGCACTTGAAAAGGTGGGAATAAAAGACCTTGCAAAGAAACCGGTAAATAAACTTTCGGGAGGACAAAAACAGAGAGTTGCCATTGCCCGTGCGATAGTGAACGACCCGTCATTTATACTTGCTGATGAGCCGACCGGAGCACTCGACACAAAAACCTCGGCGGAAATTATGGAGCTTTTCCAAAAGCTTAATGATGATGGGAAAACCGTGATTATAATAACCCATGACCCCGGAGTTGCGGAGAAGTGCAAAAGGAAAATTGAGATATCAGACGGAAAAATAATATAAATGTTTATATGTAGTGTTATGTGCATGGAAAATTTATAAAAAAGTCTGTAAATACTTTACATTTTAACAAAAGAGTTGTAAAATTATTCTTGAAATAAAAATATGTGCCACATGGCACAGTGAATGGAGAGGTTTATATGAGCAAAATTTTGGTTGAGGTTTCCGCACGTCATGTACACGTCACACAGGAGGCGCTTGAAATCCTTTTCGGCAAGGGTGCAGAGCTTACAAAGAAGAAGGATCTTTCACAGCCCGGACAGTTTGTCTGTAATGAAAAGGTGACTATTGTTGGTCCAAGGGGAGAAATGGCTGCATCTATACTCGGTCCGGTTCGTAAGGCAAATCAGGTTGAGGTTTCTTTGACAGAGGCACGTAAGCTTGGTATTGCTGCACCCGTCAGGGAATCGGGAGATATTGCCGGAACACCCGGATGTAAGCTTATAGGTCCTGCCGGTGAACTTGAAATAGAGAACGGTGTTATAGCCGCAAAAAGACATATACACCTTACCCCCGAAACAGCAGCCGAGATCGGTGTTGAGGACAAGCAGATCGTAAGCGTTGCAACAGGCGGAGAGGGAAGAAAGTTAGTATTCGGAGATGTTGTTGTTCGAGTAAGTCCCAATTTTGCTCCTGCTATGCATATTGATACGGACGAAGGTAATGCAGCCGGCATAGGCGGTTCCGTTGAGGGAGAAATCATTATATAAGTGTTACATATTCTGTAATCTTATTACCCCGGTATGATACATTCGGAAATTGTATCATGCCGGGGAGTTTGTATAGTTGTAAAAGTTAAAAATAATCCGGAGTTGAAATAATAGTGAATGTTATTTCAAGTGATGTGATTATACTTGATAACTGCAAAAGCCGGTACAATCTTGTGAGGGAAATTCTTGATAGGGAGGATTTACTGAAGAATGTATATAAGATTTGGTGATAATTAAAAAGATAATTAGTTAGTGTACTCAGTTTCCGGGTATGCAGTGTTCATCAACCGGTAGTAAAAATATCACCCGACTATAAGTAATTTATGTTATGGTCGGGTATATTTGTTTATTTTAAAGGAAAGCGGAGCCTCGGCCGGGGCAGTTTTTTCTTAAAATGTATTTTATACTGTAAAAATTTATGCTATAATAAATACGTATAATTTCAGACAGTTTACTTTAGTAGGTGAAAAAATGGCTTTTGACAGAGATAAAATAAGAAATTTCAGTATAA
>CANPXK010000117.1 GCA_947585965.1 uncultured Clostridia bacterium | reverse complement strand
AATTACAGCTTGCAGAATAAAAAGAAATCGGGATGATAAATTGTGCATGATATATGGAACCCGTGGCACGGCTGCCGCAAAAAAAGCGAGGGCTGCGATAACTGCTATATGTTTTTTCTTGACCGTATGAGGGATAAAAACGGTGCGGATATTTACAAAACAAAAACCAATTTCAGATACCCGTTGCAAAAGGATAGAAACGGTAATTATAAAATAAAAAGCGGGGAAATGATACGGGTTTGTATGACATCCGATTTTTTTCTTGAGGAAGCTGATGCATGGAGAGATGAAGCATGGCAGATTATGTGGCAGCGCAGAGATGTGAAATTCTTTCTTCTTACAAAACGACCGGAGAGAGTTGCGGATCATTTGCCGTATAACTGGGGAGATGGCTGGGATAACATATTTTTTAATGTAACAACGGAAAATCAGAGAAGAGCAGACGAGAGAATACCCATACTTCTTGAATTGCCGTTCAGGCATAAGGGGATAATGTGTGCACCGTTTATAGGTGCGGTAAGTATCTCAGAATACCTTAAATACGGTCAGATTGAGCAGGTGCTTTGTGACGGAGAAAATTATGACGGAGCAAGACCGTGTAATTATGAATGGGTAAGGTCACTCAGTCAGGAATGTATAGATTATAATGTTACCTTTGTCTTTTGCGGAACCGGACGAAGATTTATAAAAGACGGAAGAATGTATAAAATTGAGGGAAACAGGCTGCAAAGTCAGCAGGCTTACCTTTCGGGATTGAGCTATCAGGGTAAGCCGATACATTTTGAGCTATATGATGATTGGGGATATCCGATCCCCGAGGACAGACTATATGTACCGCACTTCCGGGAACGCTGCGAGAGCTGCGGAATGAAAATAAGCTGTAACGGCTGCGGTGACTGCGGTGCCTGTGAAAATTGAGTATATTTCCGCCGGATGTTTACACTGAAAAATGATGATTTTGACAAAACCTGAAATATGTAACAGCAGGGGTTGACAAATATTTGTAAAACAGCTATACTATTCCTAACAGCTGTGACAGGAAGAAGTATGTCGAAGTTCCGTCCCCAGAGAGAATATGGTTGGTGTAAATATTCGTCAGAGTCGGCAGAAATACATCCTTGAGCCGGTGGGTCAACAATATTTTTATTAAGTAGCCTTATCCGATTTGCACCCGTTAAAGTGCAGGGGTATGAAATGTACCCGTAAAGGTCGTTGTCGTGAGGCGGCGATAAATTGAGGTGGTACAGCGGTAATAATCGCCCTCTGTTAAATCAGGGGGTGTTTTTTTTATTCCCCCGAAAAATCTGAAAGGACGAGGATATATGGGAGTATATGAGGAACTTCAAAGAAGAGGTCTGATTGCACAAACAACGGACGAGGAGAAAGTAAGGGAGCTTATCAATTCGGGAAAGGCAGTATTCTATATTGGCTTTGACCCGACGGCGGACAGTCTTCATGTAGGTCACTTTATGGCACTTTGCCTTATGAAAAGACTGCAAATGGCGGGAAATAAACCGATAGCACTCCTCGGCGGCGGAACAGGACTTATAGGTGATCCTACGGGTAAGACGGATATGAGAAAAATGCTTACCAAAGAGGATATAATGCATAATTGCGAATGTTTCAAAAAGCAGATGAGCCGCTTTATCGACTTTTCCGATGATAAGGCGCTCATAGTTAATAATGCGGATTGGCTTCTTGAGCTTAACTATGTTGATCTGCTAAGAGAGGTCGGAGCTTGTTTCAGTGTAAACCGTATGCTTACTGCGGAATGTTATAGGATGAGAATGGAGAGGGGACTCAGCTTTCTTGAATTTAACTATATGATAATGCAAAGCTATGACTTTTATTCTCTTTTCAAAAGATATGGCTGTAACCTGCAGTTCGGCGGTGACGATCAGTGGAGCAATATGCTCGGCGGTACGGAGCTTATACGCCGCAAACTTGGCAAGGATTCATATGCAATGACGATAAATCTTCTCCTCAATTCCGAGGGTAAGAAAATGGGTAAAACCGAAAAGGGTGCAGTATGGCTTGACCCCGAAAAGACAAGTCCCTATGAATTTTTCCAGTATTGGAGAAATGTCGGTGACAGTGAGGTAATAAAATGCCTGAAGATGCTTACATTTGTACCGATTGAGGAAATAGAGGAAATGGAAAAATGGGAGGGCAGTGAGCTTAATAAGGCAAAGGAAATACTTGCTTTTGAGCTTACTAAGCTTGTACACGGAGAGGAAGAAGCAACAAAGGCACTTAATACAGCAAGGTCACTTTTTGCAGCTAAGACAAACTCCGATGATATGCCGTCAAGCGAAATCACATCTGCCGATCTTACAGACGGAAAAATCGGTCTTATAGACCTCCTGTTTACGGTTAAGCTCGTACCCTCAAAGGCTGAGGCACGCAGACTTATAAAGCAGAACGGTATAGCCGTGGATGATGTAAAGGTTACGGATGAAAAGGCGGAAATTACGACCTGTGATTTTGCCGCAAAGGGTTATATAGTGATCAAAAAGGGTAAGAAAGTATTCCATAAGGTAAGCTATAAGGGATAATGCGTATGAAAGGAAAATTGCCATGAGCGATAATTCTAAAAATGTAAAAAGAAAATCCGGTCGCCGTGAGGAAAGGAAGCAGGCATTTTATCTCTTGTTTGAGCAGCTCTTTCAGAAGGACAGTATGGATATCATCATAGAGGATGCAAAGGATGCAAGAGATGCTGAGATAGGTAAATATACAAGAGAACTGGTAAGCGGAGTAGAAGAAAAGCTTGCGGAAATTGACGGTTATATCGAAGCAAACCTGAAAAGCTGGAAGAAAAACCGTATCTCTAAGGTAACGCTTACAATATTGCGAATAGCGGTTTATGAAATGCTTTACCGTGAGGATGTTCCCGTGGGTGTTTCAATTAATGAGGCTGTAGAGCTTGCAAAGGAATATGCGACACCCTCTGACGGTTCCTTTGTAAACGGGGTGCTTGGTTCAGTATCAAAGCAGATTGAAACGAAAAGCGGTGAGGATTAATGCCGTATTTTCTCGGAATAGATACAAGTAATTATACGACATCCGCATCACTTTACAACAGTGAGGACGGCTCAATGCTTTTTCGTAAAAAGCTTTTGCCTGTAAAATCGGGTGAATGCGGAATCCGTCAGAGTGATGCTGTCTTTCATCATGTACAGCAGCTTCCCGAAATTATCTCACGGCTCCTTGACGGTTTTGACGGAAAGATAGAGGCTATAGGTGTATCATCACGTCCGCGTGATATTGAGGGTTCATATATGCCTTGCTTTACTGTTGGTTTGAGCAGTGCGGAAATTCTGTCATCGGTTCTGAGGGTGCCGTTGTATAAGTTTTCGCACCAGAGCGGTCATATTGCCGCGGCATTATATTCGGCAGACAAAACGGAGCTTATGAAAGAACGTTTTCTTGCATTTCATGTATCGGGAGGGACGACAGAGGCAATACTGGTTTCTCCCGATATGAAAAAAATAATAAATACAGAAATAGCTGCACGCACCCTCGACCTTAATGCGGGGCAGCTTATAGACAGAGTGGGTGTCATGCTCGGTCTGTCTTTCCCGTGCGGAAGGGAGCTTGAAAGTCTGGCACTTGAAAATACCGAAAGGCTGAATGTGAAAGCAACACTAAAGGGTGCGGACTGCTGTCTTTCAGGCATTGAAAATATCTGCCGCAAAGCGTATGATGACGGCAGAACAAAGGAATATATCAGTGCATTATGTCTTAAGTATGTAGAAAATACAATAGAAGAAATGTGTCTTAGGCTTCTTGAAAAATACAAAGGCTTGCCTGTTGTATTTTCGGGAGGAGTTATGTCAAACGGCATAATAAAAAATAATTTTGAAAAAAAGCTTGGCGCATATTTTGCAAAACCCGAATTTTCGGCAGATAATGCCTCGGGAACTGCATTTTTGTGTTATTGTAAACATAAAATTGATAATAGAATATGAGAATTTAAAAGGGGAATCAGTTATGGGCAGAACAGCGGAAGTTACCAATAAAAACAGATTGTTCGGTACGGACGGTGCCAGAGGTGTGGCAAATACGGAACTTACAATAGAACTTTCAATGAATATAGGCAGAGCGGCTGCAATGGTACTTACGGATAATACGACGGGAAAACACCCGAAGGTCGTGATAGGAAAGGATACGAGAGTATCTTCGGATATGCTTGAAGGAGCACTGATTGCCGGACTTTGTTCGGTCGGTGCAGATGTTGTGCTTCTCGGTGCTGTACCGACACCGACAGTGGCATATCTTGTAAAGAAATATAATGCAGATGCGGGAATAATGATATCCGCATCACATAATCCGTTTGAATATAACGGAATAAAACTTTTTTCTTCTGACGGTTATAAGCTCCCCGATGCACTCGAGGAGGAAATTGAAAAAATTGTACTTGACAATGAAAAAGCTTATCCGCAGCCTGCGGGAAGTGAAATCGGCAGGGTTACACATTCCGATGCGGCTGTTGATGATTATATTGACCACATAATTTCAACAGTTGATTATCGCCTTGACGGGATGAATATTGCAATAGACTGCTCTAACGGATCTTCGTCTGTGACAGCGGAAAAGCTGTTTACAAAACTTGGGGCAAAATGCAGTATGCTTTCGGATAAGCCTGACGGAATAAATATAAATGACAAATGCGGTTCAACGCATATGGAAAGGCTTCAGAGCTATGTTGTGGAAAATAAACTTGACCTCGGCATAGCCTTTGACGGAGATGCCGACAGATGTCTTGCCGTTGACGAAAACGGAGAGATAGTTGACGGTGATTTCATTATGGCTATATGTGCCTTGGATCTTGCTTCACGCAATAGGCTCAATAAGAGGACCGCAGTAGGAACGGTTATGTCAAATATGGGTTTCGGAATTTTCTGCAAAGATAATAACCTTAATTTTGATGTAACCGATGTAGGTGACAGATATGTTCTTGAGAGAATGTTGAAAGAGGGATATAATTTCGGCGGAGAGCAGTCAGGTCATGTAATATTTCTTGATTATGCAACTACAGGTGACGGTCAGCTTACAGCCGTACAGCTTCTCAGCCTGATAAACCGCAGAAATGCAAAGCTTTCGAGTATTTCTACACTTATGACGAAGTATCCGCAGGTGCTTGTCAATGTCAGGGTTACACCCGAGGGAAAGCTTGCGTTCGGCGATAATGCGGCCATAGCCGGAAAGATAAATGAGGTAGAGCAGACACTTGGAGAAAACGGCAGAATACTTGTGCGTATGTCGGGAACAGAGCCTCTTGTGCGTGTAATGCTTGAGGGTAAGGATAAGGCGGAAATAGAAAGGCTTGCAAACGAAACGGCGGAAGTCATAAAAAAAGAACTTAATGAATGATTGTGCAAAACAAACAAATATAGCTTAAGAAAATTATTAAAATTCTATATTTGATTTTACCGATTTTTCAAGTGAATTGTGCTATAATAAATACAAATGAATTTGGAGCTGTAATTTTATGGCAAAAGCTGATATATCGGTTATAATACCCTCAAAGAACAATAAGAAAAAAACGTCTGAAATTATTGATAAGTTGTCTTCGGAAAATGAGAATATCAGAATGGAATTTATTGTTATAGATATGAATTCCACGGATGGCGGAATGCTTGAAGCTTTGAACATGATAAAGAAAAAAAGTTTGTTGGGCTATGTTATACAAAGCGGAGGGGGAACGGTAAGCTCTGCTCTGAATACCGGAATTTATAAGGCGAGCGGAACATATATTACTTTTGTATATCCGTCAAGGCTTTATAAGAATTACATTTCTGAATACTATTCCCTTGCTGTGGAGAGGGATGCGGATTTTATATTTGCCGCCCCCGAAACAAACGAGGGAAACAGGATACTTATCTCCGACGGAGTGACCGGAACGGATATATCTGTCGCTCTTATACGTTCTTCGATTACGATGGATTTTACGGCGGTTATGTTTAAAAGGGATTTTCTGATAAATAATGATGTGTTGTTTTATGAGGATTGTCGGATAGGGTATGCGGAGGCATTTATATATAATGTGCTATTGCGTTCGCCAAAAGTGGCATTTTCAAAGATAAAGCCTGAAAGGGATTATACGAATGAAGCTGTAAAGGATGCCGGTTCGGATGTGGGGAATAACTGCTTTGAGAGGCTTGAAGCGATGATAAGGGTGTTTTCTGCGGCGAGGGAATATCAAAAAGATGATAAGGTACTGCTTGAAGCTTTGGAATATGAGAAGCTGCCGTCTGTTATCATGAAATGTGTTGATAAGCTTTTATCGGAGGGATTCAGTGCCTCATCTATAAAAAAGCTTATGAAAAACAAGGGATATGACAGATATCTGGATTTTTCGAGATATACGACACCGGCCTTGAGAAATAAAATATTATTATGGAAAACTGTACCATGGTTTTACAGACCGTGAAAATCGGAGCTGCTGTGCAATTTGTGCGGCAGCTTCTTTTTGTTCGGTTACGGTTGATAAAATTTTAAAAATATGGTATTATATCTGTATTATATGTTTTGTCGGGGAATGAAAAATTTTATGAAGATATTGGGGATTGACCCGGGATATGCTATTGTCGGCTACGGGGTCATAGAATACAGCGGAGGAAAGTATTTTCCGCTTGATTACGGAGCAATAACAACACAGGCGGATACGGAATTTCCGAAAAGACTTCAATGTATCTATAATGAGCTTGTTTCGATAATAATAAGGAATGATCCGGACGAAATGGCTATTGAAAGATTATATTTCCATAATAACCAAAAAACGGGAATTGCCGTTGCCGAGGCAAGAGGTGTTATTCTGCTTGCTGCTCAGATGAATAATATCCCGATAAGCGAATATACACCCTTGCAGGTAAAACTTGCCGTTACGGGGTACGGTCAGGCTAAAAAGCCGCAAGTTATGGAAATGACACGCAGACTTCTCAAACTTGAAAGTGTTCCTAAACCGGATGATACCGCCGATGCACTTGCAATGGCAATATGTCATGTCCAAAGCTCGGGTACAAGGCTCAGAAATATTATTAACAGGAGAGGATAATATATGGATAATATATCCGAGGTTATGAA
>CANPXK010000116.1 GCA_947585965.1 uncultured Clostridia bacterium | reverse complement strand
TAAAATCGCTGTTTTATTGCTTCTTCACGTATTGTTTTGATAATTTGGGATTATTTATTTTAACGAATATATCAGAACGAGCAGAACGTAAATTTCACCACAAATTCCACTGTGGAATTTACTTTGAGAATTTACTTTCATTCAAAAACCCTGATTATTATCGGACCAGTTATTGACTTATTTGTATAAATAATGTATAATATATTTATAGTGATTTCTTATGTGTATAGCTTAGGAACATCGCCCGAAACACATCGGAAAGGACATTGCAGATTATGATTTTGAGTGTTAGCAGAAGGACAGACATTCCGGCATATTATTCCGATTGGTTTTTCAACCGCATTAAGGAAGGGTATATCTGTGTCAGGAATCCGATGAACATTCATCAGGTCAGCAAAATCAACGTAAGCCCTGAATTCGTGGACTGCATAGTGTTCTGGACAAAAAACGCCTCGCCGATGTTTGACAGATTGTGGATGCTATCTGACTATAAGTATTATTTTCAATACACGATCACCGGCTACGGCAAGGACTTCGAACCGAATGTGCCGGATAAAAAAAAGGTTATTCTGCCGAATTTTAAGGCGCTGTCCGAAAAGATTGGTGCAGACCGCGTGATTTGGCGCTATGACCCTATAATGTTTTCCCAAAGGTATACACCGGAATACCACCTGAGAGCATTTAGCCGGATTGCAGAAACATTACGAGGTCATACAAAAAAATGCGTTATCAGCTTTGTTGACAAATATGCAAAAAACTCAAAAAACATCGCAAAAGCGAACGCATATGAGCTGCCGGAAGATAAGCTGAGAGAGTTTGCGGGCAGGCTCTCCGCTGTTGCAAAGGATAACGGCATGGTAATTGCGACCTGTGCAGAAAAATTGGATCTGCAAAGCTGTGGAATAGAGCACAACTGCTGCATTGACAAGCAACTTATTGAGAAAATAATCGGCATGTCTCTCCGGGTTAAAAAGGACAAGGTGCAGCGTGAAGAATGCGGCTGCATGGAGAGCATGGAAGTAGGAACCTATAACACCTGTCCGAACGGCTGTATTTATTGTTATGCAAATTACAGTCGCGAAAGTGTAAACAAAAATTTTGCAAAATACGATCCAAATTCACCTATATTGTGTGATTCGATAGGCGAAGGGGACAAGGTTACAGAGCGCAAAGTAAAATCACTGGCAGTTTTACAGATGAGCCTGATGACAGATGACAGTAATTAAAAATATTAAAGGAGGACATAGAAATGAGCACAGAAATGAACACAAAAAACCTATGGGACTACTATAAAGCTTTGTCAGAGTTTGATAAGGGCGAATATTTTTCAATTAACTGGTTTTACACGGGAGAGGATCGTGCAGGTTTCACGGATAGTGCAGGTATTAAAGATTATACGACATTGAATAACTTGACTAAAGCTTTTCTTGCGGATGACGCTGCTATGGATAGTTTGAAAGCAATAGTCCCGCCTGTCGAGCCGCAATATGGTGAAAACGCGAACCGACTTAATGAATCTCAGAAAGAAGCAATCAGGCTTGCAATAAATAATCCCATTACTATCGTTCAGGGACCTCCGGGAACAGGTAAGACAGAAACTATTAAAAATCTCCTGATCTGCCTGAGAGGACTCTATCCTGATGCTAAAATTGCCATGGTTTCTACTAATAAAGACGCTGTTGACAATGTAGAAGCCAAAATTAGAGACTGCGATTGTCTGAGAGAAAAATTCGCCCGACTCGGCAATAAATCACTCAAAGAGAAATTTGCAAGTTCTCATGAAAATTATAAAATGGATGCCAAAAACAAATTCAAACCTGATCTTCTGAACGAATTTCCAATTATTCTGAGTACGATCCACTCGCTTCGCAAATGTTTTGCTGATTTTGATAATCAGTATGATTATGTAATTGTTGACGAATGTTCTCAGGTCAGCACGAGACTCGGTCTTCTTGCGATGGCATCGGCAAAACATCTTGTTCTGTTCGGAGATGACAATCAGTTAAGTCCCATACATAAATATAAGGTAAATGACGACAATCTGACCCGGCAGGTAGAAGAGATCGGAAAATACTATTTTGACAAAGATAATAACAGTTTCATGCACGCTTGTTACGAGCGCTTTGGAGATAAAGCCGCTAAAATAATGCTTAATGAACATTATCGTTGTCACCCGAATATAATAAATTTCTGCAATCAGAATTTCTATGACGGCAAACTGAAAATACAAACCGCAAATGACAACAGCTTTCCTATACGAATTCGCTGGTATGAGGGAGACTACTGGGAGCACATTTATAAAGAAGACGAAGGCAAAAATGAAAACGAATACGAATACGAACCCGTATTTGATTCAAATAAACGTAAAATATCGGGAAAAGATTACAACATGAAACAGATCGAAATATTCATCGAGGATGAGCTTCCGCATATTATCCAAAAGTTTATTGAAGCGAAAAATAACGGTTCCGAATATAGCATATGTGTACTTTCTCCGTACAAATATCAAATAAAAATGCTTACAGAAAAACTTAAAGAGAAAAAAACAATTGACAGACTGCGTGAAAAGGTAGGCCTAACTTCCCATGACCTCGGAGAATTGCTGATCGGTCAACAAAATTCCGGCACTGACAACGAAAAACCCTCCGATTTTTGGGATCTTCCGAGCTGGAGTCTCAGTTCGATTCATAAATCACAGGGCAAGGAATATGATTATGTTTGCGTAATGCCTGTGGTCGATGACACAAGCAAAACCTGGCATCAAAGCGCTCGCATTACAAATGTGGCAATTTCCCGTGCAAAAAATGAAATATGCTACATTATGTCCTCAAACTGGATGACTAAAGCAACGCAGGAAAAGATTATGGATGATCGTACAAAAGAAATGTTAAGAGTAATGCTGGACGGACTCGCACCTAATCTTTATAATTCTTTTGACTACAAAGAACAAAACATGGGTTACTTGCCTAAGCTTGTTGAGTATGTTATTCAAAATGAGGATAAATGGAAAGACTCGGAAAATTATGGTCTGATTAGAACAAGCATACATTCGATATTCGATATCAAGCACATATTAACGAATACGTACGGAACCAATAAAACAAAACATGACGACGATACGTCCGCGTTCGAAGAATGCCTATGCAGCGTTTTGTATGATAGAAAAGAAAACGACAAAAAGAACGGCGGACCTTTGAAGGACATAGAAATGCACTATCATATGAAGCTCGGCTATAAAGATGGCAGCAGTAATGTGGTCGGCATGAATGCGGATGATGTTGATAATGCGAGAGAATTCATCAAAAACGCACATTTTGATTTAGTTCTTACCAGAGGTGATGATCCCAATGGTAACAATGGTAAAATAGCGTTGATTATCGAAGTTGATGGGGCGCAGCATCGCGGAGCCGTAGATTTTGATCGTGAGGGCAACATAGTTCACTTTGACGCCTACAAAAGTCGAAAGAATAATGACGAAATCAAAAATAGTTTAGTCAGAACCATCGGAGAGGATTTTTATAAAAAACGTTTTCTGAGGCTGGACACATGTGGAACGACCTGCGATGAGATCGAACTTATCATTCATATGATAGCAGAAGCCGATAGGGATGAGATCATTCAGCCAAGATTTAAGGAGGATAAACAAATTGACGGTAATTAACCAAAAATTTTACAGAGAAACCAAACTGAAAAGGAAAATTTTCTCCATCTTGAACTGTAAATTAACCGATATGTTCGAGCGTTTTAAAGATGATAAAATAACAAAAGAATTCAGAGCCACGATGGCAACAGATCCCGATAAAGCTATCAAAGATTTAAAAGGCTCCCTTGGAAAAGGAAGCACGCTCAATTTTAATAGCGGCAAATCAATGGATTATACTGATGCGTGGATCTGTCAGCAGTATATGCTGCGATATACAATGGCTTATGTTTTTGAATACTATGTGATGTATCTTATTGCTCTGCGCCAACTTGACGAGCCTACAGCAAAAGCGTATTCTTTCGGCTGCGGCTCCGGTGTTGACTGCCTTTCTTTAGCCTATGCAAAATTAAAACTGGGATATGACAATGAAGTTAGTTACAGAGGCATAGACCTGACAGATTGGGCTGAAAAATTCGATCTGCAACAATTATCCGAAATTGACGCAGAATATTATGTTGACAAAGAAGAAGGTATGTTAGCTTTTTTGAAAAAAGATCCCGCATACACACCAAACATTCTCTTTTTTCCTAAGCTTCTCAGTGAACTGGATGACGAAACAGTAACATCATTCTGTAAATTACTGAAAGATCTCAAAAGTGAAGAACTCATTGTGTGCGTTTCCTATCGCAGCCCGGAAACAATGTCAGAAGATTTTGAAAAGGCGTGTCCGATAATAACAGCTCTTGAAGAAAAATATGAACGCGAAGAGCTCAACGGGCTTGATGAAATATATGATATCTTAAACATATCGGGCAGTAATGTGGGACAACTGAGTCTGACCGTTGAAGACAATGGCATTTTCAGATTTATAGGCGATAGTAGAGGAACAAAGTACTCAAAAATTGACGGTCATTTTACAATCCCGCAGGATATATGGGATTATATTGGTGTTCCCGGTATAAGTGATATTTGTGCTAACGCAGATAGCATTGATGATTGTCAAACCTGCTATTTGAACGATCAATGCCCACACAGTGCGATAGCCAATGTTGGCAATATGTGCTTCCAGATAATACACTTAAAAAGAAGACATGAATAAATAACAGCTTTATGCACCGTGCCGATATTTCTTCGGCATGGTGCAATTTTTGGGTTTGCCAGAAAATCAAGCGGTGAAAGTCTGCTGCACGCTTGGCAGTAGGAAGTGTTAGCTAAGGGCAAGGGTGTCAATCGTGAGGTGGAGTCTGAAGGAAGCCGGATTGAGGGATGAAGCGGAGTAATGAAAAACGGTGTGAGACACAAAACAGAAGAAGGTACACCGCAGGGCGGAAATATGTCACCATTACTTGTGAATATCTATTTTAACAAATTTGACAAGGAGTCTGAGGGTAGGGGAGTAAAGGTAATCCGATATGCAGATGACATCGTACTGTTTGTGATTGAATCGCCGTGTACGGAACCGTACGCGCGGTGGTGTGAGAGGTCGGCTACTCAACTAACGGGTAGCCTCCTACCAGATTGATATTTTTTGGGGCTGCCGCTTTTCTTACTGCGACAGCCCCATAAACAGGAGGTAAAAGCCGATTTAACAAGCTTGCGAACTACATCTTTTCTCTCAGGCAGTCGGTACATACCATTTCGCCCTCGGGAATCGGTTTGCCGCAGCACACACAGACGTCGGAACCGCTGATTTGTTTTCCGGTTTCCTCCGGCAGCGAATCCGCAAGCCTTTTGTTTTGTTGGCACAGCTTTTTGTTGATAAGTTCATACTGTGAAATCCGCTGTGCAGATAAAACTCCGGCAAAGAAGAATGAAACTATTCCTCCTACCACGAATCCCAGGATAAATAGCAGTACTTCCATCTGATGTTGTTCGCTCCTTTCTGTCATTTACGTTTTACATCCTTAAAACCGGCGGTTCTCACCGCAGTTTTACGGTGAGAACCGCCCAAAAGGTGAATATGTCGGTTATTGGGACAACTTATTCTTCTTTTTTCCTCTTTCTGTAATAGAACAGTACAAGGAAAAGTCCGGCTGCACCTATGCACACGATGGCGAGCCACAGGATTATATTGCTGTAGTAGCCGGTTTGCGGTGAGTCTGTCGTTGAGCCGCCCGGATTGTCCGGAGTCGTGCCGCCCGGGTTGTCCGGAGTCGTGCCGCCCGGATTGTCCGGAGTCGTGCCGCCCGGATTGTCGGGGGTTGTGCCGCCCGGATTATCGGGATTCGTACTGCCCGGATCACGGTAGAGGATGGCGTAGGTTGAAAACTGTGAAGTTTCAACTGTTACCGTTGTAGGATCATTGTCGAGATCCTTCAGCAGATAACCCTTGCCGTTATGCACACACGCAAGGGCGAATTCACGTCCCTCTGCACCCAAAAGATTTTCGGGAATTGTAATCGTGATGCGGATCGGCTTGTTTGTCTCATGGACATTCTCCCAGGGACGGTCACCGATCTGCTTGAGCAGCTCAATGTCTATATATTTGCCCACAGTATAGCCGGTTGCTACGCTTTCCACAGCCTGTTTATCAGCGGCGGAAACCGTATCGGTAATATCTTTCACTTCCAGCCTGATATGGATGTCAATTCCATCATCCAAATAATTCTGTTCCTCATCGGACAGAACAGCGTCGGCTATTTCTTCGGGCGTCATATTCAAGGTTATGTTCGGTGCACCGGGACCGATGGACGTCTGTTCGTCCACGATGCCATGCCTGCGTACTACGCCGCTGTATAGCCGTCCGTCCGTCGTATAAGTTACGGATGTGCCGGAAGCCATATAGTCCAGACGTCCGGTTGTTTCGTCCGTATCAACGGAAAAGACGTCGATCTTTTCATAACCGGCGGGTATTTCTACCGTCATGCGGACACCGGAAGCCTCCATGCGGTTTCCCTCCGCATCTTCATAAAAGACTGCGTAAATTGTTCCTGTTACACTCCAACGTGAGCCGACACATCCGTCAAACCACGCAAGAGCCTCATCGTCTGTAATCGGTACGACTACCAAACGAACTGCACCATGCGGTGCGTTATCATCTTCGGCGGTGAAGCCGGGACCTGTTACCGTTGCTTTGCCGTCTTGCACGGGTCCTTTATAACCGGGCGTAAGGTCGGCGTTCAGCGTAACGGGGATATCGACCGAACCGGGAAGCTCCGTTATCGTTTTGCTCCCATCGGGTTCCGCCGCAGATGCGGTCACAGAGACCGCCAAGGTCATAAAAACCGCCAAAAATACAGAGATTATTTTCTTCATGTTCATGACGCGTCTCCTTTCACCGTAGTATTCAGGCTCACCACGCCTGCGGAATAGTAGGTGTCCGGCTCATAAGCCATGATCTTGAGCTGGACGTTATCGCCGGTTTTCGGCACGGTATTCAGACGGACGGAGCGGACATATTCGCCGGGGCGGATAAGACCCGTTTCTCCCAGCGTTTTGCCGTCCGTATCCAAAACGCGGACTTTCAGCCAAACCTCGTTTTCCTTTGGGTTGGTCAGCCACAGATCGGCATTCCTGTTTTTCGGTGCAAATACGCCGCAGACGGAAAATTTATACGCCTGTGCGTCCATTTCCTGCCAGCCCAAATCCTCCGGTACTTCCGGTGTACCTGTTTGTGCCGTTGTATCGAAAGGCGGGGGTACAAATTCCTCCGTTTTTGTGCCGGTTGTCGCCAGTGCGTAGATCATGATTCCGATACTCGCAACGCA
>CANPXK010000115.1 GCA_947585965.1 uncultured Clostridia bacterium | reverse complement strand
TTTTCACGATAAAACGCTTCCTGCCTTACCTTTTCATCCGCACTCAGTTCCCTGAGCATTACTATTGTCTTTTGTACTTCGGGAATTTTACTTGTATTCTGTATGTCCATAAGATCACCCTCCGTTTCTGCATTTATAAGATCCAGCCAATCTTCCATACGCTTATTTTTTCTGGCATATTTTATTTTCTTCAATTCAAAGAAATGTATTGCAAACTTATTTGATAACACTTCATGTCTTGTTGATTCCATTACCTTGAAATGCGAATGATAATCCTTGCAGTCAAACTGATTGAAATTGGTGATATTTATACATATGGTCTGTTTAAGCTGACCGTACTCCTCGCCCGTCCTGAGTTGGTCACTGTATATCTTTGACCAATAATACAGCGTTCTCTCATTGAAATCAAATTCCTTGTTTACCTGCATTTCTATATTTACGATTCTCTCGTCAACTTTAAGTTTAAGATCAAGTCTGCTGAATTTCTGCTGAAAATATTCCGGTGTCAGTTCAACGTTATCAATATAAATTGCCTTTATACTTTCACGGGGAATTTCAAGCAAATCCGATATAAACACCGCTATGATATCCTTATTATTCTCATTTCCGAATATACGCTTGAATATAATATCAAGCTTGAGCATTACTATTTTTTCATCCCTGTTCATTTCCGGCACCTCCCTGCTCTTTATATTATTATATCATTTTGTTTGCTGAAAATCTATACATAAAACAAAAAAAACAAATCGCTTCCGATACACTAACCGGAAACGATCTGTTTCAGCTTTATTTGATATACACAAATCAGGTATTCTTATCAACCTGATGAAAAGTCTTAAGATTGCCTGTTTTCCGGCTGCGTTTTGCAAGCTCATCCATAACCTCATCAACGGTTATTCCCTGCTGTGCCATCATAACAAAAAGGTGATATATCAGATCCGATATTTCAAGAACGGTTTCCTTATTGTCACCGTTCTTTGCAGCTATAATGGTTTCGCTGCACTCCTCCCCGACCTTTTTCAGAATCTTGTCAAGACCTTTTTCAAAAAGATAACAGGTATATGAACCCTCCTGTTTTTCGTTCTTTCTGTTCATTATTGTTTCGTAAAGAGCGTAGAGCTCGTTATTATTCCCCATTTTTAAATTCCTCCCATATATTATTGAAAAAGCATGAATGACTTCCCGTATGACAAGCAGCTCCGGTCTGTTCAACTGTAATAAGCAATGTATCCTTATCACAATCTCCCTTTATATCAAGTACTTTTTGAACATGACCCGAGGTTGCTCCCTTATTCCACAGTTCCTGCCTCGAACGGCTGTAAAACCATGTATAACCGGTTTCAAAGGTTTTTTGCATGGATTCTCTGTTCATATAAGCAAGCATAAGGACTTCTCCGGTTGACGCTTCCTGCACAATGGCGGGAATAAGCTCGGATTTTTTGAAATAATCATCTATAAAATCAAAATTTCCCACTACAGATTTGCTCCTTTTCCGTTATGCTTTGCCGCATGAGCAACCTCAATTGCTCTTGCAAGATCAAGAGTTCCGGCATATATCGCCTTACCTGAAATAGCTCCGTATATATCGAGATCGGTCAAATTTATTATATCCTTAAGGTTTGCAACACCGCCGGAAGCTATAATATTACATTTAACCGAAGCCTTTAATTCATCAAGCATTGTAAGATTAGGACCACTCATCATGCCGTCTTTGGAAATATCAGTAAAAATAATATACTGTACTCCGATATCTTCCATACGCTTTGCAAGTTCGGTATATTTTATCTCTGAAGTATCTGTCCATCCTTCAGCGGAAACATATCCGTCCTTTGCGTCTATTCCAACGGCTATTTTTGAAGAGTATTTATTAACAACCTCACGGACAAAATCAGGATTTTTTATTGCGGCAGAACCCAGTATTACTCTGTCTATGCCGTTTTCAAGGTAAAATTCGACCGATTCCATTGTGCGTATTCCGCCGCCCACTTCAATCTTTATATCGCAATTCTTGCGTATATCAAGAATAATATCCGAATTTTTTCTTTCTCCGACCTTTGCACCGTCAAGGTCTACAACGTGCATAAAACGTGCTCCGGCTTCAACGAAACTTTTTGCCGTATCAATTACACTATCGGCAACCTTATGAACCGTGGAATAATCTCCTCTGTAAAGACGTACACAATTTCCATCTATAATATCAATAGCAGGTAAAACTAACATATATATCAACCTTCCTGAAAAGTCAATTTCATAAATTCGATATCATAATACTCCTTTTGTTGAGAGCGGTTTATCGCTTGCTGTCCGAATAACGGCAGCTCTCAGTGAATGAGCGAGTGCTTTATACAGTGCTTCGGTAATGTGGTGCGAATTTTTTCCGTACATCGCCTTAAGGTGCAAAGTTATGCCGGCATTATAGGCAAATGCCCTCATAAATTCCTCTGTCATACAACTATCGTACTCCCCGATTTTTTCCTCGGGAAAAAACGCATCAAAAACAAGGAACGGTCTGCCGCTTATATCAAGCGAACAAAAGCCGAGTGCCTCATCCATCGGAACATAAAACGAACCGAAACGGGCAATTCCACTCTTATCACCTATTGCCTGTGAAAAGGCTGTACCGAGGACAATCCCCGTATCCTCTATCGTATGGTGGCAATCAACATCAAGATCGCCCTTTGCTTTGACTTTCAGACCAAAGCCTCCGTGAACGGCGAGGGCAGTCAGCATATGATTAAAAAAACCTATGCCTGTATCTATATCCGCTTCTCCGCCGTCAAGATTAAGCTCAACGCTTATCCGGGTTTCCTTTGTTTCTCTTGTAACCAAAGCTGTGCGCATATCCCGCACTCCTTTCGATATCGTATGAATAAGTATAAATCATTAATTCTTCGTTGTAAATACCTGATAACAAAAACTTAAACATTTTCGGGCAATATAACAAATCATCTTTTTTTCAGCGATTTCTTTTTAGTATGTTTTCGATAATAAATTTCTCGAATAAAACAAGAAATTCTTTATTTTCTTCTTCATTCCCTGTTGTTATCCTCAGTGCATCCGCACCCTTGAAATACCTCACAGCGATGCTGTTTTCAAGCAGAAATTCATACATACTCAATGATTTATCGCTTTCAATAAATACAAAATTCGCACACGGCTCATATACCTTAAACGGCAGCTTATAATTATCGGTTATATCCTTAATGCTCTTATAAAGCCGAGCGGTATTTCTTATTATATCCTCTCTGCGTGAATCGAGAATATCCTTGTGGCTGTATATACATCTTCCTATTTCCTGAGAAACGGTATTGACATTATACGGCGCCTTTACTGCCCTGAGAGCTGTTGTAATCGTTTTATTCGCAACGGCAAAGCCAAGCCTTATTGCTGCCGAGCCCACTGCCTTTGATGCGGTTTTTAGTACGATAAGATTATCATAGCGGGAAGCTTCCCTTATGAGGCTTTCATTCCAAAAATCCATATATGCCTCATCCAGAACAACAAGGCAGTCCACACCTTTAACCAGTCTGCGAGCCTGTTCTGCACTTATTCCCTGACCGGTGGGATTACAGGGATTTGAAAATATTATCATATCGGCATTTTCCGATTTTGCAAGTCTGATAAGCTCATCAACATCTATATTAAGGCTATCATTTTTCCTGTATGTTATTATTTCATTTTCGGAAAGATACGAATAGAAAGAATACATTGAAAAATCGGGATCGGTTACAATAACTCTACTGTTTTTTGTAAGCATTGCGGAAGCAAGCAGGTACAGAAGCTCATCAGAACCGTTTGAAGCGGTTACATTATCGGGAGAGATACCGTAATATTCAGCAAACTGCTCAATAAGCCTTGCCGAGTTTGGGTCGGGATATCTGTTGAAATCAACATTACCAATTATATTCTTTATTTCGTCTTTTATTACTTCGGGGAAGTTATAATACGACTCATTTGCATCGAGTCTTATCCTATAATTTCCGCTTATCGGCTCATAAGGCTCAAGCTTACGAACCTTTTCGCATAGTTTATATGGCATGATTGCACCTCTTATTAAAAAATCATTTTTCTAATATCTAAAATAATTTAACATAAAGTTATTTGTGAGTATAAACAATTATCCGCTTCTATGTGTCGGCGAAGTATCGCCGAGGTCAGACCTTAAAGCCATCGACAAGGGGCCGCCCTCTCGCAGGGCGACCCCTCTTGAAAAACAGTCCACAGGACTGTTTTTCAATTCACCCCTTGCCCAGGCGTAAAGGCTAAAGATTTCGCTGTCTGCGGACAGCGACCGGAGGCTCTGCCTCCGGACTCCGCAAGCCTTTTAAAAAAGGCTTGACCTAAAACTGTGTTTTGCCCGCCGTAAGTAACACGATACTGACCTGCCTTTTCCGACAGGCAAACCAAATGTCGGGATAATCAGTTTTTCGGCAATTTAAACCCACGGTGGAGCAAACCCGGCGAACGCCGGGATTGACAGCGGCGGCACGCCGCACCTAAAACTGCCGTTTTGCCCGCCGTAAGTTTGTTTTTATCTATCAAAATCTTACAGATATAGAATTTGCGTGTGCTGTCAATCCCTCGGTCTTAGCAAAACGTTCTATATCCTCTTTATCTGCCCTTAGTGCAGACTCCGTATAATATATAAAGCTTGACTTCTTGATAAAACTGTCAACGGAAAGCGGTGAGAAAAATCTTGCCGTTCCGCTTGTCGGGAGTACATGATTAGGTCCTGCAAAATAATCTCCGAGCGGTTCGGGTGAATAATTGCCTAAAAATACCGAACCTGCATTATCAAGCTTCCCTACATATTCCATCGGATTTTCACAGCATACCTCAAGATGCTCCGGTGCAAGACTGTTAGCCGTTTCTACCGCCTTATCCATGTCATCGCATATAATTATAGCACCGTAATTCGTGAGCGACTCATCAATAATATCTTTCCTTGAAAGCGTTTCTATCTGCCTTTCAAGCTCCCCGACCGTTTCTTCTGCAATCCTCTGTGAGGTCGTTACAAGAATGGCGGATGCAAGCCTGTCATGCTCTGCCTGTGACATAAGGTCTGCCGCAAGAAATTTCGGATTTGCACTGTCGTCAGCAAGCACCAGTATTTCACTCGGTCCTGCTATCATATCTATGTCAACCGTTCCGTATACAAGCTTTTTCGCCGTTGCTACAAAGATATTTCCCGGTCCTACTATCTTGTCAACCTTCGGAACACTTTCCGTACCGTATGCAAGGGCAGCAACAGCCTGTGCTCCGCCCATAAGGAATACCCTGTCAACTCCTGCAACATATGCGGCAGCCATAATATTGGGATTCGGCCTTCCGTCCTTCATAGGAGGCGTTACCATGATAAGCTCACCCACTCCGGCAATCTTAGCCGGTATCGCATTCATAAGCACCGATGACGGATAAGCAGCCGTGCCTCCCGGAACATAAAGACCTACCCTTGCAAGTCCTCTTACCCTCTGTCCCATTATGACACCGTTATCCTTTGTCGTAAGCCAGCTCTGCTGAAGCTGACGTGCGTGGAAATCTTTTATATTTGCCGCGGCTCTTTCGAGAACACCTATAAATTCGGAATCGCACCCGGAAACGGATTTTTCAATTTCCTCTCTGCTTACTTCAAAACATTCGGGTGCTTTACCGTCAAATTTTACCGTATATTCACGCACAGCCTTATCTCCGTTTTTGCGTACATTATCTATTATATCGGTAACCACGGCAGTAACGTCCCTGTCCGTTTCCGTGCTTCTTTCACGAACCTTTTTAAAATATTCATATTCAGCCTTGCCGTCCGCCTTTACTGTCTTTATCATTTCATTTTCTTCCTTTCAGTCTCCATTTTTTTGGCAAGCTCCTCAATTTCCGCCTTGCGAAGCTTAAGGCTTGCCGTATTTGCTATAAGCCTTGCCGAAATCGGCGCAACATTATCTTCAATAATTTCAAGACCGTTTTCTCTGAGCGTTGAGCCTGTTTCCACTATATCTACTATCGCATCAGACAGTCCTAAAAGCGGTGCAAGCTCCACAGAACCCTCAATTTTTATTATGCGGATATCCATTCCCTTGCCCTCAAAAAAACTCCTTGTAACATTCGGATATTTTGTAGCTATGGTTTTTGCCTCATATCCCGAAAAGAAATCAGTCCCCGCCTTACCTGCAAGTGCAAATCGGCATTTTCCGAAGCCGAGGTCAAGTATCTCATAAAAGCTTCTTCCGTTTTCCATAATTGTATCCTTTCCGACAACGCCGAGATCGCATACTCCGTTCTCAACATATGTAATAACATCAGCCGCCTTTGCAAGCACGACCTCCATATTTGCTCCGCCTATCGGCAGAATAAGCCTCCTGCCCTTTTCTCTTACAGCCGTGCAGTCAAAGCCGGCAGTCTCAAGCAATCCAATAGTATCCTTTTCAAGTCTGCCCTTTGTAAGTGCAATTCTTAACGGTTTCATATACTCATACTCCTGTGTTTATTGTTTTGATCTCATCGCCCACTATCGCAAGCTTCTTTATTCCCTTATATCTTGCATATTCCATAGCCCTTTCCTCGGTTTCAAATACGCTGTTTTCCCCAAGAATATTCGCCTCAGACAAGGCCATTGTATATTTTATTGCTTCTATTTCATGTCCCTTTTCGCTATGTACAAGAATTGCCGGAATCTGCTTCTGAGGAATATTTCCTCTTTCAAGCATTACCCTTGCAAGTGCATCAACATTAATACCGAATCCGACAGCAGGTGCCGGAAGTCCGAATCTGTCAAGGAGCTTATCATATCTTCCGCCTATAAGTACGGGTTCTCCCGATCCCATAACATAGCCGCTGAATACTATATCACTGTAATAATCATTTCTCTGAACAAGTCCGAGGTCGATTATAAGTCTTTCGCCAAGACCGAGCTTTGACAGGTCGTTATATATCTCGCGGACATATTCGAGTGTTTTTAATGCCGCCTCATCATCACAGAGTTTATATGCTTCGTCAAGTACCTCTACTCCTCCGAACAACCCCGGCAGTTTTCGTATAACGTCAACAGCATGAGTCTGCTCAAGCTTATCAAGCACGGAATTAAGTGCCGAGTAATTTTTTGATTCTATAAGCATTCTTATTTCTTCCCGTTCCTCATCACTTACGGGAAGGGTTTTCGCAACAGCCTTGAAGAATGCCGCATTACCGAGTTCAATTCTGAAATCGGGAACGCATTTTGAAAGAGCCTCTATTGCAGTCGTTATCGTTTCAAGGTCGGCTCTTTTTCCCTTTGCACCGATAAGCTCGATACCCGTCTGCATAACCTCGTTGCTTCTGCCCGTAAGTCCCGGATTATAGCGATATACCCGCTGATTATAATACAGCCTTATCGGATGTCGTTCATTCATAAGTCG
>CANPXK010000114.1 GCA_947585965.1 uncultured Clostridia bacterium | reverse complement strand
ACTGCTTGAAGCATACAGAAACGGCGATATTAATTCATAAACAATATCGGAAAGTAATGCAGAGGTGAAAATTTATGTGATATTACTCTTTGTGATGACGGGATTATGCATATTTTCGGAGGATTATCTTTATTGTGGAAATTTTATATCAAAGATGTAGAATTTTATATTTATTTATGTTATAATTATGAAAACTGAGTAACTCAGAAGTCAGATGAATTGTATTGTGGAGCAGAATTTTTCCGAGCTGACGTTCTTGACGCATGGGCGGCGTGGATTATTATTGCATCCGGAATGATGAAGAGATAAAATAACTATTCTTGACATTCACCCTGCCGATTACGGAAAATTAAAATGCAAAGCGAGCGTAGGTGAGTATATGGATACAGAAAATAAGCTGTCGGGTGACGTTTTCGGAGGGAAAAACGGCGTCAGACCAAAGGCTGAATACGGAGACGGGATATATTACTATGACCTCACTCCCGCACAAAGAAATATTGATGATTTACAACGATTCTACAGCGGCACAAGTATATCAAACCTTTGCGGGGCGGTTATATTTGAGGAAAAATGGGACAAAGACAGAATCACGTGGGCTTTGAGTAAGGTTATCCGCAGGCATGAGGCTTTAAGACTGCGTTTTCGCATCGTGAACGGAAAAACGGTACAGTATATAAGCGGGGAATATCGGGAAGTATTTGATTTTAAAGAATTTCCCTCCTATGATATGATGAGAGAATACTGTACAGAGCAGGCCGGGATTCCCTTTGAGATGAGCGGCGGAGAAATGTATCGGATATCTGTTTTTGCTCTGCCTGACCGTTCGGGGATAATGCTTTGTGCAAGTCACCTTATCGCCGATGCGTGGACATTCAGTATTCTTGCAAGGGACATATATGAGATATATAAACAGTGCAGCAAGAGCAGCAGTGCAGGAAAATATACCGACTGCATAAGAAAAAACATATTATACCTGTCCACACCAAAATATGAAAAAGACCGTATATACTGGTCGGAAAAGTACAGCGGTGGTGTGGAGGAAACTCCTGTGCGTCATACACGAAAAGCAGATTCCGGCATTTCTTCCCGAAGGTATATCACCGTAATGCCTCGGAAGCTTTCAATGGCGGCGGAAATGTTCTGCAAAGAAAATTCCGTTTCCGTTGCCGCACTTTTTGAAAGTGCCATGCTGCTTTATCTTTCTGAAATAAACGGCAGAAATACTGTAACGATAGGTATTTCGGTGCTCGGCAGAGGCAGTATTTCCGAGAAAAAAACGGCGGGAATGTTTATTTCTGCTATGCCGCTTACAATGCGGCTATATGATAACGAAAGCGTATCAGCTTTCTGTAAAAGGACATTTAATGCTCATAAGGAGATATACCGTCATAGCAGACTGCCATACTGTGATATTATCCGTGGAATAAGGGAAAACAGCGGTTTTGGCGGCAGGCTTTTTGACGTTTTGTTGAGCTGTCAGAATGCTGTGACGAATATTAATGCAAGTACCGAATGGTTCTCAAACGGATACAGCGAAGTACCTCTTGCTTTCCATATAGATGACCGTGACGGGAACGGAAGTTTTGGGATAACTATCGACTATCAGACAGGTGTTTTTTCGGGTGAGAAAGAAATTGAATTGCTGATTCAAAGAATACTGCATATCATCAGACAGATTGCTGCGGACGGAAATAAAATTATTAAAGATATATCTGTACTTCCTCCGACAGAATACAATCTGCTGATTCATAGTTTCAACAATACATCCGCTGAATATGAGAAAAATAAGTGTGTTCATGAGGCTTTTTCAGAGGCTGCGGCAAGTCATCCCGACAAAACGGCACTTATTTTTCACGGACGGGAATACACATATTCCGAACTTGATAAAATGTCGGATGCATTGGCATATTTTCTGCATGATAGGGGGATATGCAGAAATGATATTGTGCCGTTGGCAGCAAAAAGAAGCCCGTATGTCATTATAGCAATGCTTGCCGTGCTGAAGGCAGGCGGTGCGTATATGCCGCTTTCCCCCGATAATCCCGGGCAGAGGACAGAGTATATGATAAAAAATACGGGTGCGAAGTTTGTCCTCACATACGGCTGCACCTGCAGGTCGGCGGAGGAGATAAAGCTTGAAAAATTTGATTATACCTATGGAAAACAAATACCCTTGGAAAAATCTTTCCCCGATGATCTATGTTATATAATTTATACATCCGGTTCAACAGGCAGCCCGAAGGGTGTTGCGGTAACTCACAGAAATGTAATGAATTACTGTGCCCGGAATGAATTTAATATTTTCGGAAAAATAATAAAGCCCGACACAAAAAGCATAGTTTCCGTGACGGATATTGTGTTTGATATTTTTGTCACGGAAAGTATTCTTGCACTTCTTAATGGTATTGTTATTGTTCTTGCGGATGATGAACAGGCGGTTTCGCAGAGAGCCCTCGGCAAACTTATTTCCGATACCCGGGCACAGGTGATACAGACCACTCCAACCAAAATACGTGGCTTTCTTTTTGATAAAAACAATCTTGAATTTCTCTCATGTCTTCATACGATAATTCTCGGCGGCGAGGAACTGCCTGACTCAATCTGTCATGAGCTGAAAAGGTATACGGATGCAGATATTTATAATGTCTACGGTCCTGCGGAAACCACCGTATGGTCATCCTCGGCTGCCGTTTGTGAAAATGATATAAGTATCGGAAAACCGGCAGCGAATACCCGTATATATATCCTCAATGATAAACGTGAACCTGTTCCTGCCGGAATAATGGGAGAAATCTGTATTTCGGGGGACGGTGTGAGCAAGGGTTATATAAATGATCCTGTGCTTACCGACAGGAAATTTTTACCTGACCCTTTTTTCAGCGGTGATACCGTATACATGACGGGGGATATGGGAGTTGTCCGTGCCGACGGAAATATTGAATTCTGCGGCAGGAGGGATAATCAGATTAAGCTGCGGGGACTGCGGATAGAGCCGGGGGAAATTGAGTGTGCCATGAGCCGGTTCGAGGGCATAGAAGCTGCCGCTGTCCTGTGCAAAAAAACCTCTGCCGGTGAGCAGTACCTTACGGGCTGTTATACAAGCGTACAAGTTATAGACGAAAGCGACCTCCGCAGGTTTATGCTCGGTATTCTTCCGTCATATATGATACCGAATGTATTTGTACGACTTAAGTGTATGCCGATGACCAAAAGCGGGAAAATTGACAGGAAGTCTCTTTCTCAAGTAGATATACCAGTTCGGGCGGAACACAAATATACCGCACCGACAAATGAGAAAGAAAAACAGTTATGCTCTGTTATGGCAAAAGTCCTCAATATCCCATGTGCAGGCACGGACGATGATTTTTTTCTGCTTGGCGGAGACAGCTTTTCTGCCATGGAATTTGTTGCTTTTGCCGAGAATAAAGGATATCGCTTCTCGGTACAAAACATATATGAATACCGTACTGTCAGGAAACTCTGCAAGGTACTTGAAAAGGAGAAAAAAACTTCTTCATATGTCATAGATTACAGCCGCTATCCTATGAAAAGAACAAACGGCGACCTCAGATATTTCAGAATTTTTTCACGTCTTACCAAAATATTTTATAATTTTCAGGTATCGGGGCTTGAAAACATAGACCCGAATCAGAAATATATCATATGCGCCAACCATGAAAGTGACCTCGACTGTATGTGGGTGTGGGCGGCTCTCAGCAAAGCTGCCGACATAAACGGCACCTGTGCGCTTATTGCAAAGGAGCATCTTAATAAGTCCCTTTCCCGCCGTATTTTCAGAATATCGGGCGGAATACCCGTTGACAGAAGCGGCGACTTTATGCCGTCGCTTAAAAGGGCAGCTGTTGTCTTAAAAAAGCATAAGCGTATGCTGTTTATTCATCCTGAGGGTACACGTACAAGAAACGGTAAGCTTGGTAAATTTAAAAAAGGTGCGGCACTGATTTCAATAAGAACGGGTGTAAAAATAATTCCTGTTTGTATAAGCGGGGCAAGGGAGATTTTTCCGGTTACAAGAAAAATACCAAAGCTTTTTAACATTAAGAATATGAAAAAATTTCCGCTCGGAATAACCTTCGGTGTACCTGTTGACCCTGTGGGAAAAACAGCGGAACGTATTACCGATGAAATGTATGCACAAATTTTGGATATGAAAAGAAAGACTTTGGGGTAAATATTCGGTATCCGTATATTTTTTGCTTGCTATGAGACTGCCCCTATGCTAAAATAAAGTAAACACCGACACACTGCCGTAGTCACGTATACAAGTTAATAAGATAAAAATATACATATAGGGAATCCGGCACAATGCCGGGGAAATGGGGTCTATGATTTATGAGGAAATATACAATGCCCGTGGGTAAAAGTGATTTTGAAAAGGTCAGAATCTCCGGTGACTATTATATTGATAAAACAGATCTTATAAGTCAGATTACTGCAAGCGGTGCTGAGGTTACGCTTTTTACACGTCCCCGCCGCTTCGGAAAATCGCTTAACATGAGTATGCTTCAGCATTTCTTTGACATAAGGGAAGACAGCAAAGCATTGTTTGAGGGACTGAAAATATGTGAAAATACAGAGCTTTGTGATAAGTGGATGAATAAGTATCCGACGATCTTAGTCAGTTTTAAAGATGTCGGCGGTACCGATTTCAAAATATCCGGGGCGTTGCTTAGCTCCGTAATTTCAAAGTTGTACGAAAAATATAAATATTTGATTACCGATAATTTGGAATTATCGAGGATGCAGATAAATCTGTTTGAAAGTTATTTAATGCGTGAATCAAGCACAGCGGATTTGACAGACTGCCTTTTTTTACTGACCGATATTATGTACCACTATTACAACAAGCCGGTTATTCTTATTATTGATGAATATGACGTACCTATGGCAAAAGGTGATGCCAACGATTATTACAGAGAAATTACAGACATTATGCGTTATATGCTCAGTAAGGCACTCAAAGATAATCCATATATCAAAATTGCTGTCCTGACCGGTTGTCTTAAAATAGCACAGGAAAGTATATTTACAGGTCTGAATAATCTGTCAATAAAAACAATTACCGATACGGATTATGATGAATGTTTCGGATTTACCAATGAAGAAATGAATAAGCTGCTTTCAGATACGGGACTTACGGAACACCGGTCTGTATTTAAGGAGTGGTATGACGGATATATATTTGGCAATAAGGAAGTTTACTGTCCGTGGGATGTGCTGAATTATGTTAATGAATTGCAGGGTAATCCGAAAGCACCGCCCGCAAATTACTGGGCAAATACAAGCGGCAATGATGTGATCAAAAAATTTTTGGACAGTGATTATGATGTGTCGGAGGATTTTGAAACTTTGCTTGGCGGAGGTTATGTCGAAAAGATAATAAATCCGAATATCACATACGGCGACTTGACAAAAGATGAAACAAACCTGTGGTCTGTGCTGTATATGACGGGTTATCTGACTATACTTCCCGGCTCACTTCCTGTAATGACATCGCTTGATCCTGACAAGGTAAGGGGATTATACGAGCTTCCGTTTAAGCTGAAACTGCCGAACAAGGAAATTTGTATGCTGTTCAGGCAGACAGTTTCGGTATGGTTTGAGAAAAAGATTTCCGAGGATGACAGGACAGAGTTATTTGAGGCTGTATGGAATGGTGATGCGGAAAGTCTTACGGAGATAATCAGTGATTATTTATATAATACCATAAGCTATTATGATTATCACGAAAATTACTATCATGCTTTCCTGACAGGACTTATGACAGGGAAAAGAAATATTATCGTAAAGTCAAATATGGAATCAGGCAGGGGCAGAGCGGATATTATAGTTAAAAACAAAGCGATACGCAGTGTTGCGGTATTTGAATTGAAACGAGCATCAAGTGAGGAGGGTATGGAAAAAGCCTGTGATGAAGCACTTGAACAAATCAGTAATAATAAATACTATGTACCTTTCAAAAGGGAGAAGGTTATTAATTACGGTATTGCTTTTTACGGAAAGGATTGTCTTGTTAAGAAGGGATGATTTAAATACTTCTTTGTTTCGACAAAAACAGTGCTTCCGGGTTATATTATGAATTTGTATGATAAGATAAGGAAGTAAAATGCAGATAGTTTATAGTTTTACAAAATATATTCATAAGGTCTGCGTAATCTGCAGTGTCTGATATTACGGCGGATTGGATTTATTTAAGGGTTGGACGTCCCGCGGGGGGCGTCCTTTGTCTTTTTAGCCGGTTATCATATTAAAATATAAACAGTTCTGTATTAAAAAATATTTTTTGTGTAGAATATATATAAATATTTTATTTGGAGGCGGTATAATGAGCGAGTTGATTATTACCGAAAATATAATAGATGAGTTTAGAAGATATATGAGATTGGAAGAAAAAAGTGAAAACACCATTGAAAAATATATGCGTGACATCAAAGTTTTTTGTAAATGTATAGGAAATCAGGCAGTTACAAAGGAATTGACTATCGAATATAAGGAAAAGCTGCTTTCGGACGGTTATGCAATCAGCAGTGTGAATTCCGTTATTGCATCGCTGAACAGCTTTTTTGTATTTGCAGGGTGTGAATATCTGAAGGTAAAGGCCGTAAAAGAACAGCGGCAGATTTTTTGTCCGGAAAATAAGGAACTGACAAGGCAGGAATACACCCGACTGCTCAAAGCTGCAGAAAGCAAAGGAAACAATCGGCTTAATCTCATTCTGCAAACGATTTGCGGAACGGGGATACGCGTGAGTGAACTTAAATTCATTACTGTTGAGGCGGTTAAGAAGGGTGAAGCCTTAGTTTTTTGTAAGGGTAAACGCAGACCTGTATTTCTTGTCAAGAAACTGCAAAAGAAACTGTTCCGCTATGCCGCGGAACATAAGATACATTCGGGATGCATTTTTATAACCCGAACCGGAAAGCCTGTCAGCAGGACGAATATCTGGCGTGATATGAAGAATCTTTGTAAGGATGCGGATGTAAATCCCGACAAGGTATTTCCGCATAATCTTCGTCATCTGTTTGCAAGGGTGTTTTACAGCATCGAAAAGGATATCGCAAAGCTTGCGGATATTCTTGGGCACAGCAGCATAAATACTACACGCATTTATATCATTTCAACGGGTACAGAGCACCGTCGGCGTATGGAAAATATGCACTTGGTGATATAAAAGTGCTCTGACTTCCGCCAGAGCAACATAATTGATATTATGTTGTAGTTCACAAAGTTGTAAGCAAATGATTGCTGAAATTTAGACACTAATACATAATAATTGTACTACTATTTTCCTCGAAAATCAATACTGCATATGAAAATTTCTGAAAGAATAGTATTTAGTAAATTCTCAAAGTAAATTCCACAGTGGAATTTGCGGTGGAATTTACAATGATAAGAAAAAAGTGGTAGAATTAA
>CANPXK010000113.1 GCA_947585965.1 uncultured Clostridia bacterium | reverse complement strand
GAAATGCTGCTGTTAATGCTGCTGTACATACAGCGGCAAATGCAACAGCAGGTGTCGCTTCAAAAGCCGCCGGAGTAACTGCTGCAAAAATAGTAATAGGGTGTATAGCCGCAGCAGCGGTATGTGCCGGGGCGGTTGCAATAGTTTATACGGTACAAAACAGAGAACCCGAAAAGCCTGCTGTTCAGGAGTCTGTTCAGGTTTCACAGGAGGCATCGAACGATACTTCTGTTGAGGTTTCTGATGTAATCTCAGAAATGCCATCGGAAATGCCATCGGAAATGCCATCTGAGGAGATCTCGGACGTTCCGCAGTATGTATCGGAAAATGTATTCGGCAATATAGTTGATTTAAATGGCAGCATATGCTATTGGAAATATAATGACAGCAGCTTTTCAAAAACCGGACAACTGGGACATTTCTCCAATGAGAATGGTGCTGTAAATCAGATGGTATGCCGTGATCCCGATGGAAATGAAAGGGTGCTGTTTGAAAAAGACGGAGCGGGCGAATTTGTAATGAGCAATGGTAGATTTTATTACTCTTCATCTGATGGTTTCCTGCACAGTTGTAATATTGACGGCGATGATGAAAAGGATTTCGGAAAAATGACACTTCTGAATGTTGCGGAAAACGGTACTTATCTGATTTGCTCTGATGATGAAAGCATATATACACTCAATGCGGAAACCGAGGAAGAAAAATTGTTGGTTGACATAAACAGCTACATTGATTATTATGACGGTAAAATCTACTATATCCCTAAAGGGGACTATGAAGGAGGAAAAATAACAATTTGCAGTATTAATGCGGACGGAACGGAAAATAAAACCATATATACCGAAAATGAAGAATTGTATAATTATAGCAGTATTTCCGGTACTACGATTGCGCAGATATTTTTCGGAGATGAATACATCTATTTTTCTTATGGTTGTACCGGAGGCTCCGCCGGAATGTACCAGGGCGGAAGAATAGCAAGAGTAAAATATGATGGAAGTGACGGTGAGGTTGTTGCAGGAAAAGAAGGATTGGTTGGTGCGGATTTTACGGTAAATAAGGATGGTACCGTAACATTCAATGAAAACTATACAGATGTTTTTTCTACAAATAGAAATATCAGAGTTATAGATCATGTAGTTTATATGGTCGATGGCAGCAATGGAGAAAAACAGGAAATTATTAAACCCGAAGACTATTCTATGTTAGGTGGGGATCCGGCGGATACCTCAAACTATTATAATATAGATAATGTGCAGATATTTAAGGACAAGGTTTATTACCTTGTAAAATATGGGGTAGAGGATCCTGAACATTCAGTGGGCTGGAGAACCGGATGCAAACGAGAGGCTGTCGGATTTTTTGAAAAGGATATGACAACGGGCGAGGTTAATATTCTTTATCAGTTCTGATTTAAATATATGGTTATTTCCTATGCTCCGGAGACAGGAGGATAATCAGGAAAATATAAAATGAAAGCGTGGCAGAGGATAAACTGCCGCGCTTTTTACACATATATGTCCTTTGAATTTATATTATGTCTGCTGCAGTTTATGACGAATTAACCTGTCGTTTATGACAATGAGAGGTATCGGAGTGTTTTTTTTTGGTATAATTACTCTATAGAACGTATTGGTATAGCTATGTAAAAAACGGGGATAACAGTTGGACTGAAGCTGCACTTGAATTGACTGTAATTTGTGTGTAAGTTTGGAAGAAAAATATGAAAGTCTTTCTGTTTGACCTGCATACAAATAACTATTATAATGGTTAGTGTTAGGGGGAGTTATGCTGTGATAATAGCTGTTTGTGATGATAACGAAACAGAAAGATGTGAGTATAGTGACAAAATAACAAATATGCTAAAAAAAGAATTTGCCAATGTTGATATACAGACATATTCCAACGGAAAACAGATGCTTTTTGAATTTGACTCAAGAGAGAATATCCCTGATATTGTTTTTCTTGACATTTTGATGCCGGAAATGGGTGGTATTGAGGTTGCTAATCGGTTGAGAGCCAAGGGATTTGACGGTGAAATAATCTTTTTGACACAATCCGAGGATTATTGGCAGCATGCTTTTGATGTACACGCTTATCATTACATATTGAAAAATGACTGCACAGAAGAAAAATTCGGGAAGATACTCAGTAATGCGGTCAAATCGGTTCTTGAAAAAAATGAGGACTGTATTCTGTTCAGCAGTTACGGAGAGACGCTCTCAATAAGATTAAGGGATATATACTATTTTGAAGTCAGAGGAAGAATTATAGTTGTTTTCTATGCGGGCGGAAGTTTTGAGTTTTATTCATCGCTTTCCAAGCTTGAGGAACAGCTTTCCGAGCGGAATTTTATAAGGATACACAGATCCTATCTTGTTTCTAAAAGCTATATAGCGAAAACTTTTTACAATAATGTAATTTTGAAGGATAATACAAGACTTCCTGTGGGAAGAGCATATAAGAATATTGTCACTAAAGTGTTTGAAAAGGGAGAATCAAACTGAGATGAAACGATATTTTTATTTGTTGCTGATTACAGTTTTATTTTCCGGAATATACGGTCTGTCATTTATTGTACCGATACGGGTACAGGCTGAGGACGGCTGTATATGGGGAGAGTGGATAACAGACAGCGAACCGACCTGTACACAAGCGGGACACAGGTATAGGATATGTATTCTTGACCCGTCATATCCCCATGAAGAAAGTGAAATAATCCCCCCGCTCGGACATGATTATGATATGTCGGAGGTTGCCCCGGATTGTACCTCAAGGGGGGTTAAAACATACAAGTGCAGGAGGTGCGGCTATACGTATTCCGAAGAATACGGTGATTTGGCGGGGCACAGTTATAAAAAAACTGTTACAAAACAGCCGACCTGTGAAGAGGACGGGGAAATTACATATACCTGTACCGTTTGCGGAGTATCATATACGGAAACAATTGATAAGACGGGACATGAATATAAAGAAACAACTGTAAAGGCTCCTGACTGTACAGGCATGGGGCTGAAAAAATATGTATGCTCAAGGTGTAATGACAGCTATACGGAAGAATTTGGTGATATACAGCCCCATTTATTTGAAAGAAAAACCGAAGTCATTAACAATGAAAAAATAATTACTGAGGTGTGTCGTAATTGCGGATATACCCATGAGATTGAAAGGACTGAAATTCAAAAAAGCGAGGAACCGAAAGCTCCCGAAGAAAATACTCCCGAGGAAGATGATAGGGATATCATGACAGCGGCGTGTATTGCGGCAGGAGCAGCGGATATAGTTCTGTTCGGGGGATTTGCGGCTTCGATTTTATCGGATGTATCTGTTCTGAGGTGGTATAAGAACAGGAAAAAACAAATAACAGAGCTCAGAAAGGCTGCGGGTGGTAGAGATGGAAAATTATGATATGTTGTTTATAATACTGTGTGTGTTATTCATTGTCATTCTGACGGTCGGAATTTGCCTTAAGCTATATACTAAAAGACGACTGAGAGATATTGATGCTTTTCAGGGAATTGTCAGAAAGAAGGATTGTACAGGAAAGCCTATAGCAATTCAGATAGACTTTATCAGCGATAAAAAGATAAACAGAAGGGAGATATCAAAATGAAAAAGAAAAAAATTATAGGAATTTTAACAATTACATTTGTGCTTGTCGGTTCTGTGTTTATAGGCGGAACGCTTGCTTTTCTGGTAAAACAGACGAACCGTGAAGCAAACGGCTTTACATTCGGAAATGCCGACATAGAACTGACAGAGGAGCAGTGGCAAAAGCTTACAGACGAAGAAAGAACTGTTTATCCGGGAAAGAGAGTTACAAAGGATCCCAAGGTGACAAATACCGGAGAAACGGATATTTATGTATACCTTGAGGTAAAAATACCGAGGGCGGATGTAAGGACGGTAAGTGCAGGTGTAGACGGTGCGGAAAAAATTGATGATCCGCAGGTACGGAATTTGTTCAGCTATACACCCGCTGGCGATTGGATAGAAATTGAGAATACAACCGATGATGAATGGAACACAATAATATACGGCTATGATAAGATATTGAAGCCGGGAGAAGAAACAACGGCTCTTTTTGACAGTGTGGAATATCTCAATATTGTCGAGGGTGAACTGAAAAAAGATACAAGATTAAATATGCCGATAAATGCCTATGCGATACAGACGGGATATCTTAATGAGAGCGGTTCAACGAACATAGAGAAAATGAAGGATGCATTCAGTAAATATAATGCAGAAGCAGAAAGACGTTAAGGGAGGGTGCAAAGGATGAAAAAGAAGATACTATTTACATTAGCGGCGTGTATTCTGCTGTGCACCTGTTCAATGCTTTTTACATATGCCTATCTGATTGCACAGGATGAGGCTGAAAACTACTTCATAGTAGGAGAAAATATGATTGAGGTAAGCGAGGAATTTGATCCCCCCGAAAAGCTTGAACCGGGTGTGCGATTTACCAAAAAGCCTGTAATTAAGAATACGGGAAATTTACCGTGCTTTATACGGGCAAGGGCGGATTTTTCCGACAGTGCGGCAGAGGATTTCTGCGAGGATTTGGATATTGACACGGCAAACTGGGAATACGACAGTTCGGACGGCTATTATTACTACAAGAGTGTTGTGAAACCCGGAGAGAAAACTACCGCATTATTTACGACCGTTAAGGTAAAGGAAGATGCAACACAGGACGAGATGATTGATTTTGATATTCTTGTATATGCGGAATCGGTGCAGCATGACAGCCATGGCGGAGATTGTCCGGCGGGGGAATATAAAACCGCGTGGGAAAAATATCTGAAAGATTAACGGAGGTGTAGTAACATGGGCAGATATGCAGTAAGAGGAAAGGTACCCAATATGTACCGCTTTTTAGCCGTTTTCCTTGCGTTGTTTATTTTTGTCGGGGATGTCCCCTCCTTTATGGGAAGTGCGGCTGATACGGATGACGGCTTTCAGATTTCCGTAAAATGGAACGGAGAGGAAGACCCAGATGTATATCAGTATGATTCCGACAAATCGGAGTCAAGGATTATCCGTGCAAAGATTATGTACGAAAACAAAGAGGCAAAGAACAATTACGGTCCAAATGAAATAATTATCACGTTCCCGGGTCTGAAAGGGGCTATGAGAAACGGTTCGGAGCCTTTGTATGCGATAGCTGCCGACAAGGCGGGGGCAGAGCCTAAAAACTATGACTGGAGCTATACATACAGTGCGGCAACGAATACCTACACTTTCACGAACAATGAATCGATAACTGTGGGATCCGCGCTTCAAGGTTCGTTTGAGATTATGTGGGAGGTAAATTCCCGAAACTCTGTGGAAGGCTTTGTAGAGGAGCTTAAAGCTAAGCTGCGTTCGGCGTATAACGATCAGTGTGAAAGCAACACAATAAGTTACAGCCAAACACGTAAGAAGGATACTTTCAGTGTAAGCGAATCGGCTGACGGAATAACCACCCCGAATTTACCGGTAGTGTTGCCGAGCGGTGAGAAGTATAATGATTATTACTGGGTTGAATATACTGTACGTTCCGGTGCTAATCTTAATGCAAGAGGTCTTTCGGACAGCGAGTACGATTTGTGGTTTCTTGAAGATGCGATTGTCGGAAGCGGTCTTACCGCTACGGGGGATACGAAATTAATTGACGGCAAGACCTACAAGTGTTACAGAATGAGCGGAACCGCGTATGACGGTACGCATAGGGTTGTTGTGGCCTACCCTCGTTATGATGATGAGGGAAACAAAATAGAGTACACGGACGGCATAATTACGAATTATGTCGAGCTTTACGGAACTTTCTATGAGGAGAAAGACAGGGAGCTTCTCAGCGATACACAGGGAACTGTCAGAGTGTATGATTATGAGAGACAGATTGACGGGGAAGAATATGCCTATGGCAAAACCTCAAGAGGTGTTAATAACAGTTACGTTCGTGCTCACGACAGCCATTGTTATTCTTGGGGAGCTGTTAGGAGTACAGACCTCAGCGGGTCAGACCATGAGTATTATTCATCTTTGGGAGTGACGCTGAATTACGGAGCCGATCCTGCAAAATACCAGGATATTGAGGTAGTTGACGACAAAATGGAGGTTGAGCTTAAAGACAGCACTGTTCGCAGACTTGGGGACAGTGAATATAACTTCACCTCTGTGACCATACCGTCATATTCGGGTATAATAAACAGGTACAAATCGACAGAGCCTATCGATCTCAGCAATTACGAGGTTGATATTTATATCAGGCGGTCGGGAAATGATGAATTTGATACCGACCCCTACAAAACCGTGAAAATGACCTCTTCTTCTCAGAAAATAAACGTCCCGGAAGATACAGTCGGTGTCAAGGTCATATTCAAAGGAATAGACCAGGACTTCAGCGGAGATGTTGGAGTTTATTATAAATTCCACACCGAAGCTGAAGATATTAAAACGAACGGCGGCAGAGTGACAAACTATGCGACAATGACATTCAGTAGAGAGGGAGTTGTTTCCCACAGCGGCGGAGTTCAGGACTATTTGCATATTCTTGAAATACCGAACCGTTTCAGCGTGAGCAACAACATTGCGAAAACAAAAGAGGACAGGGAATATTACTATTTCAATGGTTCGATAAATGCGAATATTGAGCTTGAAGAGGGCAATGATCTGTCAAAGTTTTCACTTTACACCATAGTTCCCGAGGAACTGGAGCTTAACGAGCTTTATGACACGCCGCAAGAACTTAAAAATATTCTCGGTTTCAGTTGTTCAAAATTGTCATCGGGATATATAGCCGAACATACCGATATCAAGATAGTTAAGAACTACAAAGGCAGTGGGAGAACATATATTGCTTTCAACTTTAATTTTTCCGATAAGCCTGTATTTATAGACGGAATAGATGTAACGGGTATTCCGATGTATGAGGCGAAGGATTCGATAAATGTGACCGATCTTACGTTCAGCCACACCATGTATGCGGCAATGCTTATTGATCAGAAAGGAATATGGTATTCATCTTCAACAGATAATGCCCAAATGGACGGCGGCATTTGGAATGATATAGACGGTGACGGAAATACGGGTGAAACAGCGTGCTTCAGCAACGATACTGTTACTGTTATTGTTCCCGAGTTTTACAATTTGCAGCTTATAAAATCATCAAAAACGGAGCTTTCGGGTCAATATGTTCACCCAAGTCTTGATGGTTCAATGCAGTACTTACAGGATGAAATTCCGCAGACATATAGGGGAAAGGAATATTCATACAAGCTGCGTATGGAAACCGGAGAAAATGTTGCTAAAAACATAATATTTGTGGATAATATTGAGGACGGCGAAAGAGCGAAGTGGCAGGGAAAATTTGTAAGTGTTGATTACTCTGCGGCGGAAAAAATATACGGAGTAAGGCCGACAATTTATTATTCCGAAAAATCGGTAGATACTTCGGCAAAACCG
>CANPXK010000112.1 GCA_947585965.1 uncultured Clostridia bacterium | reverse complement strand
AGCAGCGGCTTCGGAAACAGCGATTCAGCGCTTCGGTCTGCCGCAAACGGTGCAGCATGGCTCACCGGCCACCGCTTTTCTGCCGGGGCCAACTCCGATGAAGTGATGGAGTGGGCAAACGGGCTTGAAATCAGCTAAACAAAAATGATCTGAAATACTTGTGCCGGCAGACCCGGCACAGGGCGTTTCCCCATACAGCCGCTTGATGAGGGATTCGGGAAGTCAGCAGGGCGGCAGAAAAGGAGAACACGATGACGCAGTCAAAACAGATCGTAAAACGAATTATTGACCTTGCTATGATCGCTCTTCTGCCGCTTCTGATGGCAGAGATACTCATCGGGCAGGAAATCCATGAATGGCTTGGCACCGCAATGCTGGTGCTGTTCCTGGCCCACCATCTTCTGAATCCGGGCTGGTGGAAGGGCTTACCCAAAGGAAAGTATACCCCGTCCCGCGCCTTGGGCACAGCGCTTGATCTGCTGCTCCTGCTGGACATGATTGCACTCTTTGTCAGCGGGATCATGATGTCGGGATTTGTTTTCCGATTTCTGCACATAAACGGCGGAATGATGATTGCAAGGCAGCTCCACCTATTTGCCTCCCATTGGGGGCTTATCCTCATGTCGGCTCACCTTGGGATGCACATGGAGCAGTTTTTCCCGCTTTTCAGAAAGATGTTTCACCTTTCCCAAAAAAGCGCCGCAAGAACATGGACATTACGAGTCATTGCTGTCGTTCTGTCTGCGTATGGTGTTTACGCATTCATTACGCAGCACATGACAGATTATCTGTTCCTGCAGACGCATTTCGTGCTGTTCGACGAAACAAAAGCGGCAGCCTTCTATTTTACCGAAACAGCCGCTATGATGAACCTGTTCGCGGCAGCAGCCTGCCTGGCGACATAGCCGCATGGCTGGAAACCAACAACATAAAGTAAATACAACAGGAGGTACAAAATGGCTGTTACAGTGAATCTATACTACAGCGGCGTCAATGGGAACGCCAGAAAATTTGCACAGGAAATGATGGCGAGCGGTATCGTCAGTGCCATTCGCGCAGAGGACGGAAATCTGCGGTATGAATATTTCTTCCCCATGGAGGACGAGGCAACCGTTCTGCTCATTGACAGTTGGAAAGATCAGCACGCAATCGACGTACATCACGCCTCGCCCATGATGACTCGAATCGCTGAACTCAGAGAGAAATATGATCTGCACATGAAGGCGGAGCGGTATATTTCCGATGAACAAGGGTTTACCAGCGCGGACAAAGAATTTCTGCGGGAATAGCAAGATGAAACAATGCTTCCGAGCGGAAGCGAAGGGAGGAATCACTATGAATATTGTAGTGCTCGAGGGCAGCCCCAATCGAAACGGGTCATCCAATCTGCTGGCAGAGCAGTTCATCCGGGGAGCAACGGAGGCCGGTCACAGCGTACAGGCAATCGATGTCGCCCATGCGAATATCCACCCCTGCACCGGCTGTATTCATTGCGGGTACGAAGGCCCGTGCGTTCAAAAAGATGATGTGAACGGGATACGGCAGAAAATACTGGATGCGGACATGATGGTGTTCGTGACGCCGCTTTACTATTATGGGATGAGCGCGCAGCTTAAAACGATGATCGACCGGTTCTGTGCTTTTAACAGCAGTATCCAGCGAAAGCACATGAAGTCCGCGCTTCTGGCTGTTGCATGGAATAGCGACACATGGACGTTTGAGGCGCTGGAATCCCATTATCATACGCTTGTGCGGTATCTGAATCTGAAGGATCAGGGAATGGTTCTGGGGAAAGGATGCGGCACGCCGTCTATGACGCAGCATTCCAAATATCCGCAAATGGCGTATGACCTCGGCAAAAAATTGTGACAAGGGGGTTTTAAGTATGAGAAAACGGTTTTTATCTTTCATCCTCGCATTCCTGCTACTGTCAATGGTATTCACAGGTTGCAGTACACAGAATGAACCGACAACAGACAATTCCGGAAATCAGGATACAACATCATATAATGTGAATTCGTCCGGTACGAATTCCGAAAAGAGTGACGATTCAACCGACAGCGGAAATGACAGCACTCCATCCGGTGGGCAAACGGGTTCGGATTTGGATGTTCCGACTGTCTACATGACGACCGACATTTCCCCGGACGGGCTGATGGCGGTATATGAAGCCCTCGGCTGGACGCCCACCGGGAAAGTCGCCGTGAAACTGTCCACCGGCGAGCCGCCTGCCAGCAACTATCTGCGCCCGGAACTCATCAAGGATTTGGTGCAATCGGTAAGTGGCACCATTGTAGAGTGCAACACCGCCTACGGCGGCTCCCGCAGTGAAACAGATATGCACTATCAAGTTGCAAAAGACCACGGATTTACCGACATCGCGGATTTTCAGATTCTCGATGAAAACGGCTCTATGACGTTGCCGGTAAACGGCGGCTCGGTTCTGAAAGAAAACTATGTAGGCTCCGCATTTGCCGATTACGATTCATACCTTGTCCTTTCCCATTTCAAAGGGCATTCCATGGCGGGATACGGCGGCGCAATCAAGAATATATCTATCGGTCTTGCTTCGAGCGAGGGTAAAGCGTTGATTCACAGCGGCGGAACGGGCGGCAGTATGTGGGGCGGCGAGCAGGACGCCTTCCTGGAAGCCATGGCGGAAGCGGGAAAATCCGTGTCCGATTACCTTGGAAACGGTGAACGAATCGTCTATGTCAATGTGATGAACCGCCTGTCGGTGGACTGCGACTGCGACGGAAATCCCGCCGAGCCGGACATTCACGACATCGGGATTCTTGCTTCTACTGACCCCGTGGCGCTGGATCAGGCGTGCATTGACCTGATTTATGCGCAGAAGGACGGCGACGGTGCCTCTCTGGTACAGCGCATTGAATCCCGGAACGGTCTGCATACGTTGGAACACGCTGAAGAAATCGGTCTGGGCAGCCGCCATTACAGTCTGGTGAGCATTGATGAATGAGGTGTTTGAGGTTCTGCACCGGGAGTTCGTCTATGTGTGGTACTACTTCCTGCTCCAGTTCCGTCAGATTGCCGGGTACTGGATTCTCGGTATGGTTGTCGGCTCTCTCGTTTCGGTGTTTGCAAAGGACACCATCCACGGAGCCTTCGACCGTATTAGGGATAAGAAGTGGGGACTGTGGGGCGTTGTCCCGGCAAGTCTGTTAGGAATTGCTTCTCCGCTTTGGGTGTGACGGCACTGGTGATTCGCATTGTGTCCTGCACGGTCTGCGGGATCGTTGCGGGTATCGTGGTACATATTTTCTATAAGGATAAACCGTTTTTCAATTTCGAGGGCTTTGAGCCGAGGGCGAGCCATGATAACCACCCGAACATTTTTCTGCGGTTTCTGTTCAATCTCGGCAGGAACATCAAGGCAACGGGACTTTGGTTTCTCGTAGGTGTGCTTCTGTCGGCGCTGTTCCAGCGGTATGTTCCGGCGGACAAATTCGCCGCTCTGTTTGGGGAAGCAAATGAGGGCTTCGGTGTTCTGATGGCGGCGACTATCGCCGTCCCGCTCTATGCCTGCGGCGGCGGGACGATCCCGCTGATTCGGGAGTGGCTCACAATGGGCATGAGCATGGGCAGTGCCTCAGCCTTTATGATCACCGGTCCCGCCACCAAGATTACCAACCTCGGTGCGCTGAAAATTGTATTAGGAATGAAACGCTTTTTACTGTATCTTGCCTTTGTCATGGCATTTTCTCTGGTGACGGGATTGCTTGTCAATCTGATTGTATAAAAACAAATAAAAAAGAAAAGGAGATTATATCATGTTTACTATGGTAAAAACATTATCCAAACCTCGTCTGTCACTGAAGGTACAGACACTTGCAACACTGTCCGCAATCATCGGGGCGGTTGCCGTTCCGCAGATCTTTCATCTGCTCGGTGCCGCATCAGGTTTAGGAACGGCGCTCGGTGAAGCGTTCCTGCCGATGCACCTGCCGATTCTGCTGGTCGGTCTGCTGGCAGGCCCGTATGCCGGCGCAATTTCAGGATTGCTCGGCCCGCTGTGCAGTTTTGCGCTTTCCGGAATGCCGGGCGCGGCTATGCTGCCCTTTATGATGATCGAGCTTTGCGTCTACGGGCTTGTGGCAGGACTTCTGCGAAATGTCAAATTGCCGACCATTGGGAAAGTCGTAGCGGCACAGATTGCCGGACGCGCCGTGCGTGCGGCAGCCATTCTGCTTGCGGTTTACGCTTTCGGGAACGGTCAGATCGCTGTTTCGACTATCTGGACGAGCATCGCGACCGGACTGTTCGGACTTGCTTTGCAGTGGGCGCTTTTGCCACTAATCGTCTACCGTGTGGAGAATTTGAAGAAAAATGAAAAATGATTTAAGACAGGCAAAAACGCAGCTGAAAGAAAATAATTACACCTGCGTTCTGTGAAAAGACGGGCAAACCTATACCGACACAGAACGCGGTGTAAAGCCGCTGCTTAAATGGGTCGAAAGTGAGCAGGATTTTAAGGGCTTTTCCGCGGCGGATAAAATCGTCGGCAAAGCGTCGGCGCTGCTTTACGTTCTTCTGGGTGTTCACACTTTCTTTGCGGAAGTGATGAGCGAAGGCGGGATTTATATGCTTGCAAGGCACGGGATCACGCCGCTATGCGATGCCTTTGTTAAATATATTCATGCCAAACGAATGCGGGAATGTGTTCTATAGAAGAAGCTGTCGGATCAAATTTCAAGAAATGCTGCTAAGATTGCCCTACGTTACTGAAAATGAACAAAATGGAATGAAGTTAATCGGTAATTCCGAAAAGATACTTAAACTGTATATGCTGAATATATCTAAAAACTTAGGAAATAAATAATTTTCAAAATTTTTGAAAAAGGCTTGATTTTTTCTGAATTATAGCATACAATAATATTAATCAGACAGACGTATGTCTAGTCTGCCACTGGTGGCATGAGCCGCCGACCATAACGACGAAACTTAATAGTCGTAGCGTTACCGGGAAGTGATGAAACTCTATACTTGAGTGGGCAGGGATAGGGTGGAGCTTATTTGAGGTTTCATATAATCCGGATACCCACTAGGCGAAAGCCGAAAAAAAAATATGACTAAAAGCCTTGCAGAAATGTAGGGCTTTCTTTAGTTTATGAGATTTATGTTAAAAGATCAATATTAAACACAGATTGATTTTTCCCATAAGATAAAGTATAATGTTTATTAGAACCACATTAATTAGAAAGATGGTGAAATTATGTTATCGAAGATCAGCAGCAATTATGTTTCAAATCGTGCATGGTTAAGAGATGTAGTTGGCGGCAGAGAAGTTATTTTATGTGGAGTGTCAGCTCTTGAGTTTTTGGATATGTTTGTAGGCTATATGGATGAAAATGAAGTTTACGTTTATGCTAAAGAGAAGTGTTTATCAGACAATGTTGATTATAAAATAGTTAATAATTTCGATAATATAGAATATATCATCATTGGTAATGTAATGTGTACATCCTTTAATCAAACGATTAATGATATGCTTAGAAGCATTGATACAACCGATGAGGCAGCTTTGACAGAAGCATTAAGCAATTATTATTATTCAAACAGTGAAAGCTTTGATGGAATTAAAATAGAACCTGATAATATGCTGACTTTTCAAACATTAAAGCCTTTAGCTATCGAGTATTATAGTGGAGGATAAAATAAATAACGGAACAAGAGAAGTTGATGTATGACTTTTTGGCTAATTTTCAAAATTTTTGAAAAAGGCTTGATTTTTTCTGAATTATAGCATATAATATAAGTGTCAGAGATGACAACAGTCAATGTTATGTTGCTGTTAAGCTTTGATGTAAAGTGTTGTTTCGGAGTGCAGTGCTTTATTAGCTTTATAAGGGTTTATCATTTACCACAATCCGAATAGAAAGCAAGTTTTTGATTAAGTGCTTTTGAAAGAAAATGTGTTGTAGACTTTGGGAGGGCTCTGTTTTGTGCAGAGTCCTCTTTTTTAGGGAGGGTACATGATTTTTGGATAACATACTACATTGAAGTCTCAATTTATCGCAAAAACATAACATAAACAGCCGTAAGGATAAAAACAAAAGTGGGAACAAACCTCAAATATAAAGACGTCCCCTTATACCAGCTCATTTGAGTGGTACGAGGGGGATTTTTGCTGTTGAATTTTGTATGGAGGTTTTATCTGCCATAAAGAATAGACCTTGACATTTCTTCGGCGGTAAAACGATTGTTACGTTCAAGTGCATAATACTTATCGGTATTTCCGAGTCTGAGGGCAAGCTTCATTTCCTTATCAGCTTTGCAAAGCTCCTCTGTCTGCCTATTAACGGCTTTCTTATACTTACGTACCGTGCGAATAACATATCTGTACAGGCGGCACTCGTTAAGCAGCTGCTGCAGGAGCTCAGGCTCGTTGTACATCAGATGATTGGCAAGAAGTCCGGCTTCGAGTATAAATGTTCTCTGTGAATATTCCCTATCCCTCTTATTCCAGTAATAGTACCTGTACATCTTCTGCCCGGGTTCGTTGATACACTCCTCTATGTAGCACATCGCAAAAATACTATTAGCCATTGTCTTGCTGTAAACTTTATTATTTGCCATTATTATCCTCTCTCTTTCTCTTATTCAGCATGACAATTATAACTATAATGCCGGCAATGATTAGAATGCCAATTATAATTAGAACTGTCTGCATTGCGTTATTGTTATTCGGCTCAACTTCTTCAGCACTCACGGTCTGATCCGCAACAGCTTCTTCCGTTGCCGGACTGTCAGATACGGTGCTGTCTGTTGCAGGAGCTTCTACCGGGGACGATGATACCTCAGTGTTGCTGCTATCGGGACTTTCTGTTGCAGGTTCGTCTACCGGAGAAGATGATACTTCAGTATTAGTACTACCGGGGCTGTCCGGCATATCCGGTGTCGAACCGGGGTATTCCAAATGTGGCTCTGCTGATACCGTTCCTCCGGGATTGCTTGTTGCACTAACCGTACTCGACTGCTCGGTTGGTTTGGAAGATGTCGTTGTGTTTGAGGTTTCATCATCTAAATGATATACATCCATCATCTTAACAGTTTTTCCGTCTTTATCCTTGCATACCCATCTATCGGTGTTTTCTACATATTTCCAATATAGCTTTTCATTGGGATTATTATTATTATATTGAATTAATCCATCCCCATACTCTTCAATTGTCTGATTTTTATATAATTCATCTCTCCACTTAAAAAAATCATGGCAAGCATCCATTGAGTCATAATCCATGTTTGGAATTTCAAGTGTTTTTAGAAACTCATTTAGATTGTAATATGTAAAAGTTACTCCAAATGTATCATCTGTGTTCTTAAAGTTAAACTGGGCAAGTACATCCTCCCATACACTTTCTTTTATTTCTTCATCAGATAAACCCATAAGTTGAGTTCTGTGGGCAGAAACCGTCATAATCGAAGCCGAAAGGCATATAGACAGAGCAACAATAAGACCTACAAGTTTTTTAAAAATTTTCATAAAAAATCCCCCTTGTTTGTATGTTAAAATTTGGTAATTTTATTT
>CANPXK010000111.1 GCA_947585965.1 uncultured Clostridia bacterium | reverse complement strand
GGGAGCGACCGTCTATCGGTATGCTCTGTATTTATATTATACAATTCCATGGAAAATATGTCAAGTGGTACAAATTTTATTTTAAACTATATGAGTAGTGAAAGGATAAGATGAAATGATTTAAAAAAGCTTAAAACCTGCCAAAACAGCGGATTTTAAGCTACTTGTAAAATATTGACGAAAAAGAAATTGTCTGATATAATCCCATTTTTGACAGTAAAAAGAAGAAAAAAAGCCCGAAAGCCGCATGACAGGCGACTTTTGAGCTTTTTTGAATTATATGGAAATGCAGTATGTGAGGTCTTTTTTTGAATAGGAAATAATTTTTTTTATATCAGAAAAGGGAATGATCTGAAAATCAGTGCGTATGCCAAAAATATCATGTAAAAGGTTGGTGAAGTCAGTTCTGGTATAGGCAGACATATATCCCTCAGTAGTTTTGAAGAATTTAACCTGACACAGATTCTTAATAATCTCCTGTGCAGTGTATTTATGACCGAAAGCTTTTTTAAAAATTCTGAAAAACATAAGAGATATGAAGCAAGTTGTAAAATGAGCAGATATTCTGTCATCCCGGTGCAGAAAAACCGGTATTGCAGAAAATTCTGTTTTTACTGTCAAAAACCCGAAATTGAAGCATATTATTGTCATACTTATTGAAACAGTTTTTTGTGCCTCTGTTGCGTTTACTTTGAAAAATAACAGCAATTTATAAGGTTAAATTTTTTTAAATTTTATTATTGACATTTTCGAAAATTGTGTTATAATTGTCATAGATTGTATCATACCAAGAACAATCAGGTTACTATGATAAAGTAGTACACTGTAAAGCTCTGATGCCTTGTTCATTTAGAACAGGGCATCATCTTTTTTGTACAATAAATTGTACCGAAAATATATTTATATTGACTTATATTTGTTGTGATGTTAAAATTAATTAAAGCAATTATGTATTTTTTGACATAAAATTTATAAAAAGTACAGGAGGAAGAATTATGAAATACGGTGTTGGCTTGGATATAGGAATAGCATCTGTGGGAAGTGCAATTGTTTTACTTGATGACAGGGATGAACCATATAAAATTTATAGGCTTTCATCGAGGGTGTTTCCAAAAGCTGAAACGGATAAAGGAGAATCGTTAGCATCGGACAGAAGAAATAATAGAAGCATGAGAAGAAGGCTTCGCCGCAGGCATCACCGTAAGGAGCGTATAAGAAATCTTATATATGATGTATTCAATGTAAATGAGGATTATATTACGGAAATTTATGCCGAAAGCGGTTTGAAAGACATATATCAGATAAGGTATGAAGCATTGGACAGAAAATTGGATAAAGATGAGTTCATAAGGCTTATTATACATTTGAGTCAGCGGAGGGGCTTTAAATCAAACAGAAAATCCGATGTCGGAAAGAAAGATGACGGTAAATTACTCGATGCAGTTAAGAAGAATACCGAACTTAGGCAAAAGATGTACAGAACTATAGGAGAAATGCTTTATTGTGATGACAGATTTGCCGATAGTAAACGTAATACGGAGGGAAATTATAAAAATACATTTTCACGAAGTGAATACGGAGAGGAAATAAAATGTATTTTTGAAAAGCAAAGATCCTTTGGTAATGAATATGCAACAGAAGATTTTGAAGAGAAATTTATCGAGATAATTATGTCACAAAGAAGCTTTGATGAAGGACCCGGTCCCGGAAAAGACAGCAAATATTCCGGTAACCTGATAGAAAGGCTTGTCGGAAAGTGTACATTTGAACGTGAAGAAATGCGTGCGCCAAAGGCTTCATACACATTTGAATATTTTAATCTTCTTTCAAAGATAAACGCAATTAAAATTGTGTCGGCAAATAACACAAGATGTCTGACAGAAGAACAAAGGACAATAATAAAAAATCTCGCCTTTTCTCAAAACGATTTATCATATAAATCATTAAGAAAAGCACTGGGACTTAATGAGGACGAGTTATTCAATATATCATATACGAATTCTGATACAAATAAGAGAAAAGCCAAAAATAGAAAAGGAACTGCTGACAAATTTTCCGAAAGGGATGCTGTTGAAAGCAAGACTAAATTTTCATATCTTAAAGCATATCATATCTTTAAAAAGTCATACGGTGATGAATATGACAGTTGGGATACTGATAAAAAGAATTATCTTGCCTATGTTTTGACTGTGTTTAAGACAGACGAAAATGTCAAAAAGAACCTAAAAGAAAATGGTTTCAGTGACAAGGAAATACATATTGCCTTGACTATACCATCGTTCAGCAAGTGGGGAAATCTCTCGGTTAAGGCAATGAACAAAGTGATACCATTTCTCGAAAATGGAGAGGTTTACAATAAGGCGGCTGAAATGGCAGGATATAATTTTAGGGCGGATGACAAGTGTTTAGGTATGTATTTGCCTGCCAATGAGTCAAAAGCTCCGGAACTCGGCGATATTGTCAATCCTGTTGTGCGGAGATCTGTATCGCAGACTATAAAGGTTATAAATGCTATTGTCAGGGAAATGGGAGAAAGTCCGGTTTATGTTAATATAGAGCTTGGAAGGGATCTTGCAAAGAGCTATGATGAAAGGAAAAAAATCGAGAAAAATAATAATGCAAATCGCCAAAAAAATGATAAGATTATGGAGGAACTCTGCAAGGAATTTATATTAGCTAATCCCAAAGGTGAGGATCTTATTAAGCTGAAGCTGTGGAATGAGCAAAACGGCAGGTGTATGTATTCAGACGAACCGATTGTCAGGGAGAGGCTTTTTGAGCCGGGGTATGCCGAAATTGACCATATAATACCGTATAGTATCAGCTTTGATGACAGCATGAGCAATAAGGTACTTGTAAAAGCAAAGGAAAACAGGGACAAGGGCAATCGTTTACCGTTGCAGTATATGACAGGGAAAAAAGCTGATGATTTCCGTGTCAGGGTAAGCAATTCGATATTAAGCAGAAAGAAGAAAAATAATCTTCTGAAAGAACAGCTCACAGAGGAGGATATGAAAAATTTCAAAGCAAGAAATTTGCAGGATACGAAGTATATATCAAGATTTATGATGAATTTTATCAAGAAATATCTCAAGTTTGCGGGAGAAGCGAGAATTGTTGCGGTAAACGGCGGAGCTACCGATTATATGCGTAAGCGTTGGGGAATAAGAAAAATACGCGCTAACGGTGATATACATCATGCGGTGGATGCTTGTGTTGTAGCTTGCACTACACAGGGAATGGTACAAAAGATATCGGAGTATTCTAAATATAAAGAAACCGAATATATAGACGATGACGGTCAAATTTATGACATTAACAAGAAAACCGGGGAATTGTTAAATCGTTTTCCTATGCCATATCCCATGTTTAGAAAAGAACTTGAAATGCTCACATCAAATGATCCTCAAAGAATTTTGTCGCAGTCAAAATTCCCAAATTACAGCGGCGACGAACAGCTTGAGCCTATATTTGTTTCACGTATGCCTCAACATAAGGTGACAGGTGCAGCACATGAGGATACATTGAGAAAGCCCGTAACAGAAAACGGACAAAATTATGTTGTGCAAAAAGTGGACTTGACTAAGCTTAAATTGAATAAAGACGGAGAGATAGAGAATTATTATATGCCGCAAAGTGATAAGCTGCTTTATAATGCACTCAAAAAACGTCTTGCAGAGTATGGAGGCGACGGGGAAAAAGCCTTTAAAAATTTAACAGAACCGTTCCGAAAGCCGAAGAGTGACGGTACTCCGGGACCGATTGTTACGAAGGTAAAGACCATAGAAAAACAGACTTGCGGTGTTTTGCTTGCGGATAACACAACGATTGCGGACAATGGACCAATGGTTAGGGTTGATGTTTTTTATGTTGCCGGAGAGGGGTATTATCTGGTTCCCATATATGTATCTGATACCGTAAAAAAAGAACTTCCAAATAGAGCCATTCTTCAAAATAAGCCTTATAGCGAATGGAAAGTAATGGATGATAAGAATTTTATATTCTCGTTATACAATAATGATTTGGTGAAAATTACATTTAAAAAGGAAAAGAAATTCTCTCTTGTAAATAAAGACAGCACACTTGATAAGGAACACAGAACCAAATCTGAGCTTCTGTATTACAAAGGTACTAACATACACACTGCAAGTATTACAGTAATAACGCATGATAATACATATATATTTGAAGGTATGGGAGTAAAAACTTTAATGAGCATAGAAAAATATGAGGTTGATGTGCTTGGCAGGGTGAGAAAAGTCAATAAAGAAAAACGTATGGGGTTTTGACATGGGATACAGAGTTATATTTTTGACAGGAGGATGTAAATTATCTGTCAAGAACGAACAGCTTATGATTGATAATGGTGATACATCAAAAGTACCGCTTGAAGATATAGGGTGTATTATAGCAGATTCACCGCAGGTGATTATAAATTCATATCTTCTTATGAAGTTTTCGGAATATGGTATTGTTTTCATTACCGATGGCAAAAATCATATACCGTGCGGTGTTCATCTTCCCTTTGCGGTACATTCAAGACACCTTTCGGTATTGCAGGAGCAGATAAAAATGACCGAGCCTACAAAGAAAAGGCTGTGGAAAAGTATAGTTATACAAAAAATTCGTAATCAAGCTAATGTTCTTAAAATATGCAGTGTTGAAGAATGGAAAAATGTAGACAGTATTTCTCTGAAAGTAAAATCCGGTGATACCTCGAATATGGAGGGAACTGCCGCCGCTAAGTACTTTAAATTGCTTTTTGGCAAGAATTTTACAAGGGGAAGTGAGAATGTTGTCAATGCTATGCTGAATTACGGATATGCTGTTCTGCGGAGCATGATTGCAAAAAATCTTGTTGCATACGGTTTTGAACCATTGCTCGGAATTTATCACAAAAGCACATTGAACAGCTTTAACCTCGCTGATGATATGATAGAGCCGTTCAGACCTATTGTGGATTTATTTGTAAAAATATATGCAGAAGACGAGGAAGAACTTACGACTAAGGTGAAAACACGTCTTGCCGATTTACTTAATATGAATGTATTGATAAACGGAAAGTATTTTACCTGTTCAAGGGCAATAGAATTGCAAATTCAAAGTTTGTCGGGATTTATAAACGGTCGGAATACCGAATTGGATTTACCGATTATTGTGGAATTGGAAAGGCACAGGTATGAGTAAATTTATGAGGATTATGGTATTTTTTGATTTGCCTGTAAAGACAAAGATTCAACGAAGAGTTGCAACAAGATTTCGCAATTTTTTGCTTAAAGACGGATATTTTATGCTTCAGTATTCCGTTTATTGTCGTGTTTGCAACGGAATTGATGATGTTGAAAAGCACCGTATAAGGTTGATGGACAATAAACCTGAAAACGGATGTATAAGGCTGCTTGTGATGACAGAAAAGCAATTTGAAAGAATGGATGTTATTGTCGGAGATTATGTTAAATATGAAAACGATGAGCCGACTGAACTGTCAGTTTTTTAAAAAAATGCCCAAAAGAGCATTTATTGAATAAAATTATTCTTTTTTAAGACGAAAAAATCCGCCTAAACATAGTGTTTAAGCGGATTTTTGGTTCCCTATTATACCATACCAAGAACAAAAAGGGAACTACAACTTTTTATGTCATAGCCGAAAGAGGGGATAGATTATACCATACCAAGAACAAAAAGGGAACTACAACCATTGACAGACAGATGTATATCCACTATCAATTATACCATACCAAGAACAAAAAGGGAACTACAACGCCTGTTGGGAGTACAAGCAGGGTTTTTGAATTATACCATACCAAGAACAAAAAGGGAACTACAACCATTTGATTAAAAACAGGTTTTTTACGTTTATTATACCATACCAAGAACAAAAAGGGAACTACAACTGCTGTTTTACTATATCCGACAATTCGTTGATTATACCATACCAAGAACAAAAAGGGAACTACAACTGCTCCGATTGACATAAATTATGCCCCTTTATTATACCATACCAAGAACAAAAAGGGAACTACAACCGTTCACTTAAAAGGCTCATATTTTCCTCCATTATACCATACCAAGAACAAAAAGGGAACTACAACCCGTCCCACTCTGTTAAAGTGAATTTTAAAATTATACCATACCAAGAACAAAAAGGGAACTACAACTCGACCTCTTAATCTGTTTACTAAATTTCTATTATACCATACCAAGAACAAAAAGGGAACTACAACAGATGGAATAAGCTTCATACCATCATACTGATTATACCATACCAAGAACAAAAAGGGAACTACAACTTCTTTCAGCTACTATTCCGTTATCAAGCGATTATACCATACCAAGAACAAAAAGGGAACTACAACTAGCCGATAATGCAATTATAAACTATCTGCATTATACCATACCAAGAACAAAAAGGGAACTACAACAATGGCAAAAAGATAAGGCAGAATATGAACATTATACCATACCAAGAACAAAAAGGGAACTACAACAAGTGCGTAATCCTTGTACAGTCTTGCGGAGTAAAAGGATAAGATAAAATGATTCAAAAAAGCTTAAAACCTGCCAAAACAGCGAATTTTAAGCTTCTTGTAAAATATTGACGAAAAAGAAATTGTCTGATATAATGATTGTTACAGAGTGTACCATACACGGTAGGCGGTTAATTTTGCTCCCGGAATCGGGAGGTGGTGCTTATGTCATGGACAGAGTTTTTGACTTTGGTCATTGCCATTTGCAATGTTATTTCGTTGATAAATAACATACATAACAAGAAATAACCGCCCCAGCTACCAAACTTAGGCGGTTATTCTTTAACTACTTAACTATGGGAGCGACCGTCTATCGGTATGCTCTGTATTTATATTATACAATTCCATGGAAAATATGTCAAGTGGTACAAATTTGATTTTAAACTATATGAGTAGTGAAAGGATAAGATGAAATGCTTCAAAAAAGCTTAAAACCTGCCAAAACAGCGAATTTTAAGCTTCTTGTAAAATATTGACGAAAAAGAAATTATTTGATATAATGAGTGTTACAGAGTGTACCATACACGGTAGGCGGTTAGTATGCTCCCGGAATCGGGAGGTGGTTGTATGACGTGGAATGATTTTTTTCGATTCATAATCGCAGTTTGTAACATACTGCTTGTCATAAAAAACTACAAAAACAAGAAATAACCGCCCAACTCCCCAATCGGACGGTTATTCTTCTATAATCTTACCTTTGGGAGCGACCGTCTATCGGTATGCTCTGCATTTATATTATACAATTCCATGGAAAATATGTCAAGTGGTACAAATTTGATTTTAAACTATATGAGTAGTGAAAGGATAAGATGAAATGATTCAAAAAAGCTTAAAACCTGCCAAAACAGCGAATTTTAAGCTTCTTGTAAAATATTGACGAAAAAGAAATTGTCTGATATAATGAGTGTTACAGAGTGTACCATACACGGTAGGCGGTTAGTATGCTCCCGGAATCGGGAGGTGGTGCTTATGTCATGGACAGAGTTTTTAACTTTAGTCATTGCCATTTGCAATGTTATTACATTAAT
>CANPXK010000110.1 GCA_947585965.1 uncultured Clostridia bacterium | reverse complement strand
AGCCGTTCGTTTCTTATCTCAATGGGAATTAAAGGAGAAATCATCAGCACGCCAAGCCATAGCGAGGACAGCGTTTCCGTCATTTTGGACGATGGGAATTGTATTGTCGGCGATTTGGAACCTGTCGAATTTTTGGACGCTTATGAACATAATCCAAGGCTTGAAAAAGACTGGAGCCGCGTTATGAGCTATAAACCAAAGAGAATTTTTTATGCCCATGCAAACGAAAAAGAAATGATGTAGTGTGATAGAGATTCCTGTTTTTTAGGAAGTGAATCAGATTGATAAATTCCCGTTTGTCGAAAAGAACACACAAAAACTCCTCACCTCCGATGTGGAAGTGAGGAGTTCCTTTTTGCCCCCTATGCTTTTATCTCGGTTCCGTCCTTGAAGGTGAACCGCACATCCTCTTTGGAGTAGACCGTCACGAAATCCAGCAGCGCACACTATAGGGATGGCTCGAACCGCTCCACCCGGGTGTCCTGCATCAGCCGGCGCAGCAATAACCGCATAAAAGTAAGGGATAGTTGGCGATTGATCTCAAAAGCCCTTTATTTCAAGTCTTTTTCGGCCTTCTGCACCGGAGAAGGTTTTTTTCTGTTTGTATCAAAATCAGCAGGAACATAGATATAATCTTGCAGAGTTTGATACAAAGCCGAGGAAAACTCCAAAGTACACCTTTGCGGTGTAATTTCCGCTTGCGGTGTAAATTGTATGTCGGGTGATGCCCGGTTATTTGTATGAGCCTATTCTTGTTGTTTACACTTTTATATATCGGGTCGCCCGTGAGGTGCCGATCCGTTTAATGACTCCGCTTTTGACCATTGCGCCCAGCACAGCCTCCACTGTGGTCGGGCTGACATCGGGGAGAATCTTGCAGATCTCTGCCTTGGAAAGAGGCACCAGGCTATTCAGCACTGTGGCTTCTACACGGGCCTTTTTCGTGATCCGTTTTCCATTCACTACCGCAAACCGCTTGTCTAACTCCTTATAGCACATATAGAGCGTGGAGAGAAAATTTTCTACAAATGGGAAATAGCTGTTTTCATTCGTGTCCCAGCCGGTGGAGGATTGCCGCAGAGCTTCATAGTAATAGGCTTTGTAGTTGTTGATCTGCTCTTCAAAAGATACATATTTCCCGGCATCATAGCCGTTTTTATAAAGAAGCAGCAGGGAAAGCAGACGGGACATTCTGCCGTTACCGTCTCGGAATGGGTGAATGCAGAGAAAATCCAGAATAACACATGGGATCAGCAGAAGCTGATTGATGTTCGCATCATCCCGTGCTGCAAGGTAGGCCAGTTCCAACTGTTCCATTGCTTTTGGGGTTTCCGCGGCGGATGTCGGGCGGAATCGAACGCGGCGGTCACCATTTGCATCCACTTCCAAAATCACATTGTCGTCCGTCTTATACTGCCCGCCATATTCATAGCCGGCAATTGACATCATCATCTCATGCAGACGGAGAATATCCCGTCGGGTAAAGTCGATATGGTCAAAGCCCAAGTGGATCTCGTTCAGCGCATCCCTATATCCGGCGATCTCCGCCTCATTGTGGTTTAAGGGTGCACTGTTTTGATTGACGATGGCAGCGATACGCTCATCACTGGTGACAATTCCCTCAATGGCATTAGAACTTTTGATGGATTGCACCTTGGCGACAGCTTCAAGCTCCGTAAAAATTTTTGCGTATTCCTCTTTTCGGACGCCTGCCATAGTTTTAAGTGCCGAAATATTCGCTGTAAGATTCACAAGCCCGGCCGGTAACAGTCCGTTATTCAAAAAAGAGTAATCAAACTTTCTCATACATTGTCCTCCGTTTCTGCATATTATTATATTATTTTATATGCAGTAAGTCAAGAGGGCAGCAATGTTTACTGCATATAATTCCGATATCGTATATGCAGATAGAAATATAAATTATGCAGAAAAAGACAAACGATACAGTCTCCCGTGCCGCCATTTTCTGAATGTTTTTATCTTTTTCAAGCAAGCAGCCAAATCCGCCTATCCTCCGAAAGTAGAAGAGCAGACGTTGTCTTTTATATTCTTAATAGGTTACTTGCTCAAAAAAGACGGCTCCCCACCGAGGATCTGCTCGGCATTGGAGAGTCGTCTTTATGTGTTTATGCCTTTATTTCAAGTCTTTTTCGGCCTTCTGCACCGGAGAAGGTTTTTTTCTGTTCGTATCAAAATCAACAGGAACATAGAGTATGTATTTGAAAAATATGTTATTATTCAGGAGTCCATATATCTTTTGACAGCATAGTTTTTGCAATCGTTTACAAGATTTACGATATGGTTTACCACAACTTCGGGAGGCTCTTTTATTCCTTTTGTTATCCATGTGACAACACTGCCGATAATTCCATAGGAAAAAAATTCGGCTATAAACATCTTGTCATTGGTTGCAATAAGCTTTTTGCCTGCTGCATCATCTATAATTTCCGCAAAAATTCTTGTGCTTACAGTATGTATATATTTTTGGAATTCCGAACTGTAGGATGTGCGTAGGGCATTTGTATAAAATTTTGAATTGTTGCTTACTACTGTAAGCATTTTAATTAAATTGTTGCTCCAGTTGTCTACAGTAATATCGTTTATAAAAGGATATATTACTTCATTACAAAATATTTGATTAAGCAGATCATATTTATCCTGAAAATGGTAATAAAATGTCTGTCGGTTAATTCCGCAGACATTTGCTATATCTGATATTGTTATTTTTTCAAACGGCTTTTTTTGCATAAGTTCTTTAAAGCCGGTTGCAATAATTTTTTTAGTAATAGATGATTCAGACACGGCTGCCTCCATACTGTTTTTTTATTATATTAAAGTATATCATAATTATGTCATATTTGCAACAATCGCAATGAAAAAAGCGGATGTATGCCCATGTAGAGTCGTATGCTTGACAATACCGCCAAATGTAATTATAATTATAGTTAAAAACAGGTAATGACGGAGGTTTATTATGACAATACTGGTAACCGGCGGAGCAGGCTATATAGGAAGTCATACGTGTGTTGAGCTTCTCAGCAGCGGCTATGACGTTGTGGTTGTTGATAATTATTATAACAGTGTACCGGCAGTTCTTGACAGGGTGGAAAAAATTACAGGAAAGACACTTATAAGATATAATTGCGATATACGTGACAGAGAGGGGCTTGAAAAGGTCTTTTCGGAAAATAAAATTGATGCGGTTATACATTTTGCAGGTCTTAAGGCTGTGGGTGAATCGACGAAGCTCCCCCTGCTTTATTATGAAAACAATATCTCGGGAAGTGTTGTCCTTTTTGAGGTTATGCAGAAGTTTGACTGCAAAAAAATAGTATTCAGCTCGTCTGCCACGGTTTACGGAAATAACCCCATTCCCTATAAGGAGGATATGGTTACAGGGGATGTAAGCAGTCCGTACGGAAGAACAAAGCACTTCATTGAGCAGATACTCGGGGATGTATATAAAGCGGATAACAGCTGGAGTATATCGCTGCTGAGGTATTTTAATCCCATAGGAGCACATGAAAGCGGTCTTATAGGTGAGGATCCCAATGGTATTCCTAATAACCTTATGCCTTATATTTCAAGGGTGGCAATAGGAAAGCTGCCGCAGCTCACTGTATTCGGCGGGGATTATGACACAAAGGACGGCACCTGTATACGTGATTATATTCATGTGGTTGACCTTGCAAAAGCACATCTTTGCGCTGTTGCAAAGATACTCGATACAACGGGAATTGAGGCTTATAATATAGGAAACGGCGTGGGTTACAGTGTTCTTGATATAATAAATGCATTTGAAAAGGCAAGCGGAAAAAAGCTTAATTATGTTATCGGCGACAGGCGTGAGGGTGACCTCCCTGCATTCTATGCCGATGCGACAAAGGCTAATAATGAGCTTAACTGGCACGCGGAATATGATATAGAAAAAATGTGTGCCGATTCGTGGAATTTTCAGAAAAATAATCCGGACGGAATCAAATGAGTATGACGGATTTTATTCAGGCAGATATTTATAAAAAGGGGAAGGGAAATGAAAAAAAGAATATTGGCATTGTGCAGTGCGGCTCTTATTCTTGCATTTTGCGGGTGCAGTACGGGAGGAGCCAATGATGCGGATTCAGGCAGTGACGGAGTTTCGGTTAAGGTGGATGAGGACAAGGTTACATATCAGATCGATACCGGACAGGAATTTTCCGAGGTAGGCGGTAAGGTTGTCGAAAGGACAGCGGATGAACCTGAGGTATCTGCACCGGACGGAAGCATAACACTTGAGCAGGCAAAAAAGATAGTGGATTCATGTGCTTTTGAGCAATTTTATCTTCCGTCAGCCGTAGCCGACTATAAGAAATACTATTACGGTACTGTAGAGCTGAATGATAAGAGTTATTATTCAATGTGCTTCTATGCCGAAAAGAATTCCGTAAAAATGTTTGCAGGAACGGATTTTTATGTATCCTGTGACGGCGGGGAGGTTCTTCGTTGTGACTGGTCGGGTAATCTTACGGATGCCGAGCCGGGCGGAAACAGTAAGGATAAGTCTGAAGAGGAACTGTATAAGAATGCAAAAATATCGGCTGTGGATGCTTTGTTCCTTTTGAATAATGTCGAGGCGGAAAAGATTGGGCTTACCGAGAAGCTCAGTTCGTATACATTTGAAATTAATGCCGGACTATCCACAAAAAGGGGAATAAAGTGCTATTGTATCACACCGAAGCTTAAATATGAAAACGGAACGAAGCTTGGTAAGTCCATATATGTTGCTGCCGACGGAACGGATGCGATATTGATGTATAATGAAAATACAAACGATTATGAACAGATAAAATAAAACACGAAAGAGGAGATTTACATGATAGTAAAACCAAAGGTAAGGGGATTTATATGCACCACTGCTCATGCTGAGGGCTGCAAAGCGGAGGTGAAGTCACAGATAGAATATGCAAAGGCTGCTGCTCATGCTGATAACGGTCCGAAAAAGGTACTTGTTATCGGTGCATCAATGGGATACGGACTTGCTTCAAGAATAGCTGCTGCATATTCCTTCGGTGCGGCGACAATCGGGGTTATATTTGATAAGCCTGCAATGCGTTCAAGAACTGCAACTTCGGGATGGTATAATACCGCAGCTTTTGAGAGCTTTGCAAAGGCTGACGGATTGTATGCAAAAACGATAAACGGCGATGCATATTCAAAGGAAATAAAGGATAAGACCATAGAATTGATAAAATCCGACTTAGGCAAGGTTGATTGTGTAATATACAGTCTTGCGGCTCCGAGGAGAACGACTGCCGACGGAACACTTTATTCCTCAGTTCTTAAGACAGTGGGAAGTCCGTATACAAACAAAACCATAAATCTCAAGGATAATACGGTCGGCGACATAACCGTTGAGCCGGCAACTGAGGAAGAAATAGAGGCTACTGTTAAGGTCATGGGCGGCGAAGACTGGAAGGATTGGATAGATGCACTTAAGGCTGCTGATGCTATAGAGGATAATGCTGTTACTGTTGCATATTCCTATATAGGCCCCCAAATTACCCACCCGATGTATGCGGACGGTTCGATCGGAAAGGCAAAGGATCATCTTTTTGAAACATCAAAGAAGCTGAACGAAAGCGGAAATGTACGTGCGTATATTTCTGTCAATAAAGCTCTTGTTACGCAGTCAAGTGCGGCAATACCGATAGTACCGCTTTATATCTCCATTCTTTATAAAGTAATGAAGGAAAATAATGTACATGAGGGCTGCATTGAACAGATGACAAGACTATTAAACGAGAAACTGTATGGCAAGGACGGAGTTGTGACTGACAGTGAGGGAAGAATACGTATGGACGACCTTGAAATGCAGCCGGAAATACAAGAAAAGGTCAATAAGCTTTGGGCAGAGATAAATACAGATAATCTTGATACCCATGCGGATCTTGAAGGATATAATCAGGATTTTTATAAACTCTTCGGTTTCGGTATAGATGGAGTAGATTATGAGGCTGATATAGATCCTGATGTCAATATTACGAGTGTGAACTAAAAATAGTAAGCACTTTATACTTCGGTTAAATAAATATACTTGTAAATAATAAAATTAAGGGGTTGCCATTCATTAAAATTTAATGTGGCAACCCTTATCGTTTTTAAAGAGAAAGTATTAATTTTTTTGCATAAGCAACATCGAAAAGCAAAACAAAAAATTGGCAATATGTTGTAAAAACTTACCTGTTCAAACTAAAAACAACTCGACAAACGGGAATTTGTCTATCTGAAATCTATACTTCATCACTATAGTAAAATAGATGAAAAAACAGTTATCAAGGCATCATATACTCCATGCGCTATTATCAAGGATAAAGTAGAGCAATTTTTAACCTTTAATCTGCAAACGCAGAAAAATGCACCTAAACATGCCGTCATTACCATTTGAATAATATTGCCGCTAAATAAATGGAATGTTCCAAAAAGAACAGAAGAACCGATAATTGCTATCATATCCTTTTGAGCAATGCTTTTGATTTTTTGATAAACAAATCCTCGAAATACAAATTCTTCAACAAAACCAACTGCAAATATACAATAAAAAAATTCATAAATAAATTGCCATAAGTATTCATATCTTTTACCATTATCAACGTATTCACCAAATCCAAATAGGTGTGGTATTAGTGTTAGTATAAGTGACAATGCAATACCTATCATAACACCCACAATAATTTGAAATGTTATTTTTTCCTTGCTGAAACCATACTCCACTAACTTATCTTTATTAACAAACATTATAATTATAGGAATCAATGCAATTAACCAGTAAACAAATATCATACTTATCATTCTTAATTCTAAAGGTAACGACATAAGTACAAACTGATTGAACAATTCTACACCAAACAAGTCCAACATGACACCTAAAAAACCTACTATTAAATAAATCCATTCTTTTTTCTTTGTCATAAATATCCTCTCTTCAAATTCCGATTTAACGGACGAACATATCCATCTTTCGATAAATTATACTACAAAATTGTAAATAAATCTACCGCTATTAACCCGGAACACATTTTACTCGGCTTTGTATCAAACTCTGCAAGATTATATCATATATTTTTTGATTATCATGAACAGCTCGTTCCTTGTATTTCCAGAAATTCAAATCATAGCTCATAATAAATAACCTCCTTATTATTAAATGTTTATACTACAGCATATTTATGTTCACTGTTTTGAAATCATGTTCATTCCGAATTCAGGCTGACGGTATGGTATTGAATTTATTTTCTTGATAAGATGTGCTATGCCGTCTTCGTCATTGGAAAGCGTAACGTAGTCTGCCACAGCCTTGACCGGGGGCTGTGCATTTGACATAGCCACACCAAGTCCGGCATATTTTATCATTGATATGTCGTTAAAGCCGTCACCACAGGCTATACATTCTTCAGTCTTTATCCCGATTATTTTAAGCAATCTGTCGATTGACTTTGCTTTGTCCACACACTTGGGAACAATCTCAAGGAAAAATGCTTCCGATTTGAATATGCCGAGCCTGTCGGCGAATTTTTCGGATAGTATTTTTTCGAGTCTGAGTATTATATCAGGCTCTCCGTGTAGGAGACATTTATTTATATCAAAGTTTACATACTTTGGAAAATCCTCAACAAATTTTATACCTAAGCCGTTTATTTTAGCCTCTATTTCAGTATATTTATTCATTTGGTTTCCTACAACAATATCATTTCCCTCATAGGTATTTATTCCTACGGGATAATCTTTTACAACATCATAGATTTCCGGTATTACGTCGAGAGGCAGTTTTTCCTGAAACAGAATATTCCCGCT
>CANPXK010000109.1 GCA_947585965.1 uncultured Clostridia bacterium | reverse complement strand
TGCTTGAATTATACATACATCTGCATGAATCCGGCATCCCGGAGGACAGTGAGCATTTACAAAAAACATGGGAAAGTATATGTAATGACGTGAACCACCATATTATAGTCTGCGAGCTTGACGGAAAAATTGTTTCGTCATGTGTATGCGTTATTATACCTAATCTTACACGTAATATCCGCCCATATGCATTCATTGAAAATGTCGTGACACATGAGCATTACAGGGGCAGGGGTTATGCGACCGATTGTCTATGCTATGCGAAAGAACTTGCACAAAAAGAAAACTGCTATAAAATGATGCTTTTGACAGGCTCGAAGGAGGAAAAAACGCTTTATTTCTATCGTAATGCCGGGTATAATTCTTCAGATAAAACTGCGTTTATTCAATGGCTGTGAACAATATTGAAAAATAAATATTTGTACAATTATATCTCTCTGTATTTTACTAAAAAAAGCTTGACAAAAGCCTGAAATCCAATATATAATATAGAAAACCCATAAAATTAAAGACTTTGAAGGAAATAAGATGCGGAACAGCGTGCAAAGAGAATTGTCGGTCGGTGTAAGACAATGTCGGTGTCCGTATGTATAGCTCATTCCCGAGTCGACTGTTCGATAATGTAGGGCAGTACGCATGGCAGCGTTAAAGGCCGAGGTCTTGATTGAGATCGGTGAGGGACATATATGTGTCCGAAAAAGGGTGGTACCGCGTGCATTATGCCCGCCCCTTGTCTGTATGACAGGGGGCGGGTTTTAAAATTTACAGGGAGGTAATTTTTTATGAATGAAGGATTTAAAAAATATACACCGTTTGAGCAGATAAAGCTCAAAGACAGAAAATGGCCCGACAATACTATAACAAAGGCTCCTATATGGTGCTCTGTGGATCTGAGGGACGGGAATCAGGCACTTGTAACGCCCATGAATATGGAGCAGAAACTTGAATTTTTCCATGCTTTGGTGGACATGGGCTTCAAGGAAATAGAAATAGGCTTTCCGTCCGCAAGCGAAACGGAATATGAAATATGCCGTGAGCTTATCGAGGGCGGTCATATCCCCTACGACGTATCTATACAGGTATTGGTTCAGGCAAGAGAACACCTCATACGCAAAACCTTTGAAGCTGTACACGGAGCAAAAAATGTAATAATACACTTCTACAATTCCACCTCAACACTCCAAAGAAAAGTCGTATTCAAAAAGGATATGGACGGCATAATCGACATAGCCGTTGAGGGAGCAAAGCTTATCAAGGAGCTGATTGACGGCTATGACGGAGATACGAACTTCAGACTGGAATATTCCCCCGAAAGCTTTTCCGGAACTGAGGCAGATAATTCAGTAAGAATATGCGAAGCTGTCATGGATGTTCTGAAGCCGACAAAGGAAAACCCGATAATACTCAATCTGCCGAATACGGTTGAAATGTGTACGCCTAACACCTATGCGGATCAGATAGAATATTTCATAAGGCACCTTAAAAACAGAGAATCGGCAATAATCAGCGTTCACCCGCATAACGACAGGGGTACGGGTGTTGCAGGAGCGGAGCTTGCACTTCTCGCCGGAGCGGAAAGAATGGAGGGTACACTTTTCGGAAACGGAGAAAGAACAGGCAATCTTGATATTGTAACTGTAGGTCTGAATATGTACACTCAGGGTATTGACCCGAAACTTGATTTCAGCAATCTGCCAAAGTACAGGGAAATATACGAACGCTGCACAAATATGAAGATAGGTGAAAGACAGCCTTATGTCGGTGATCTGGTATTTACCGCTTTTTCAGGCTCACATCAGGATGCTATCAAAAAGGGATTCGACTATGTAAGGGAAACAAACAGCGATAAATGGGAAATTCCCTATCTTCCGATAGATCCTGCGGATGTAGGAAGAAAATATGAGGCAATAGTACGATATAACTCTCAGTCCGGCAAGGGCGGAGCAGCATTTATAATGGAAACCGCATACGGCTATGAGCTTCCGAAGGCCATGCACCCCGAGTTCGGTGCATTAGTCAAAGCGGAAAGCGACCGTCAGGGAAAAGAGCTTTCTCCGGCAGATCTGCTTGAAATATTCAATAAAAATTATATTAATATAGAGCAGAAGCTGTGGCTTGTTCATCATGTGATAACGAATGTCGGAGTTGACGAGGCAATCTTCAAGGGAACAATACACCTTGTCAAGTCCGATAAGGATGTTGAAATTTACGGCGAGGGAAACGGTCCGATAGACGCATTCGTAAACGCACTTAAATCTGTAGGTATAGACGGATTTGAGGTATTATCATACAAGGAACATTCAATTTCAAGCGGCTCCGATTCAAAGGCTATATGCTATATGCAGATGAGAAAGCCGGACGGCAAAAAGGTATTCGGTGTCGGCATTTCTCACGGTATATTCAAGGCATCCGCAAGAAGTCTGCTCTGTGCAATAAATCGTTCCGACTGTGAAGTTAAGGTAAACGGAGAAATAATTTAAAAAACTGATTTACGCATTGTATATTTTTAAGATTAATATACAATGCGTAAATTTTTACTTTTATTGGCTCTTTAAAAATAAAGTTGTATGAATAGTTTATTTTACCTCCGTCAACAATAAATACGGGGGTGCAATAAATGCTAAACATGAAGAACGAAAGAAATTATAAAAAATCTCCGAAGAAAAACATCGGTTTCTATATTTCCCTCGCAGTATGTCTTGCCGCTGTTGCAGGCGCGGCATGGACTACTTACGGAAGTATACAGGAATATACTCAGCCTTCGGATGAGAGCAGTATTGAACAATCAGAAAACGAAAAAGTCAATGAAGAGGTAAGCGGGCAGGAATATGAGAAATCCGAGACTGAAGAGAGCAGTAAGCCCGAGTCTCCCGAAAGCAGTCAGGAAAGCAGTAGGAAAAGCGAAGAGTCACAGACCTCCAAGCCTGAACAAAGCTCCCGTAAGCCTGTTGAACCCTCTGTTCAACAGACAGCAGCCGAGGAATCGGAACCCTTGACCGCCGAGCCGATAGACAAGGACGAGGTGCTGAAACCGTTCAGCCCGAAAAATCCCGTAAAATCGGAAACCATGGGGGATTGGCGTACACACAGCGGTGTTGACATAAAAGCCGGAGAGGGTACACCCGTCCGTGCTGTCATGAGCGGAGTCGTCAAGGATCTGTATGCCGATCCAATGCTTGGAAACGTTATAGTTATTGAGCACAGCGGCGGCTATGAATCTCTCTATTGCGGAGTGACCGACACTTCAATAGCGACAAAGGGCAGCAGCGTCAAGGCCGGCGATACGATCGGATATATCGGAAAGATACCGTCCGAATCCAAAGATGAACCTCATCTGCATCTTGAAGTAAAGCTTGACGGAAATAATATGGATCCGACATTAATATACTGAATCAGGTGAAATCGGCAGAGTCAATATGACTATGCCGGTTTTTTCGGTCATAGAGCATAAATAATTGCATTACAATCGGAAAAAGTCGTTTTTACACCTTGTGTTTTATGCCGTAATGTGGTATAGTTATATTATACTAATTTTTTCATCCGTGAAACGGAGTGGTCAGAATGAAAAAGCCCGCAACTATAATATTAACAACTTTGCTCAGCATTATTATGTGTATTCTTCTCTGTGCCTGCAATGAATACAATGAAGCACAGGACGAATTTCAGGAAGGACTTACAAGTATGATGAGCGAAGCAAACGACCTGAAAAGCGTTATTGACGAACAGGCAAGCGGTGTAAATGATTTTTATAATGATATAACCGGACAGAGCAGCACCGATCAGATTTCCGGTGAAAGCAAGTAAGAATACCGTTTAATGACCGTTAAAAATAACTATCCTGGCTGTCGTACTGAGTATCCCAAAGCTCAGACGACATTTTTTGTTATGCTCAAATAATTTGCTTACCGGCATTATAATGCAGTTTTGCTGTAAAAATAAATTTATATTCATCAAAATTACTTATTGACAATTGAGGAAAATAGTGGTACATTATAGGTAGATTAGCACTCGGACATTGAGAGTGCTAACAGAGAGGTGGCTTGAATGGAACCGACTCAAAGAAAACTTAAAATCCTTGAAGCGGTCGTGGAAGCATTCATAAAAACAGGCGAACCTGTGGGCTCCAAAGCTCTTTGCGAAAATCTTGATTTCAATGTTTCCTCAGCCACTGTCAGAAATGATATGGCTGAGCTTGCTTCCCTCGGCTTGCTTGAACAGACTCATACTTCCTCCGGACGTATTCCCACCGAGCTCGGATACAGAATATATGTGGACAAGCTCATGAAAAGAATACCGCTGACTAAATATGAGCAATCGCGTATCTATGATATTCTCTATCCCGCTTCGGATGCTCCCGAGCATCTGCTTGAGGGTGCGGCGGCTCTTTTGTCGAAGATAACGGGCTGCGTTGCAGTGGCTACATCCCCCCCGGGAGAGGCTGCAATAATTAAAAAAATAAGATTCATCCAGACCGGCAGATATACGGCAATGGTTGTTCTGATAACTTCAACCGGCTCTGTAAAGACAAAGCTTTTCAGGTGCGATTTTGTTATAACACCCGAACTTACGGAAATGTTTGAAAAAACAATGAACGAACGTTTTTCGGGTGTTCCCGTAACGGATGTAACACCCGCCTTTATGCAAAGCTCAGCGGCGGCTCTCGGTGAAATGTCAATACTCATGACAAATGTCCTGCTTGCGGTAAATGACGCCGCAAGGGATGCATCTGTTGCAAGTGCGGCTGTCAGAGGACAGTCCAACTTCTTTACTATGCCCGAGCTTGCATCAGGTGACGGAAAAAGAGTTATGGAACTGCTGAGTCACTCAAGAGAGCTTGAAAGAATGCTTATGGGCGCAGATTCAAAGGCAAGTGTGCTTATCGGAAGTGAGATAAAACATCCTGCTTTATCAAGTCTGAGTGTTATAGCTTCGCATTATAAATCGACACCCGAATGCAGCGGAGTGCTTGCACTCATAGGTCCGGTCAGAATGGATTATCCGAAAATAATATCCGCCCTGGAATATACCTCGGATATTGTGGGCAATATGCTATCGGAATTAATTGAATACGGATAAGCATACGAAGGTATAATAAGAAAGGAGAATGTATCTTGGCAAAAAAGAAAAACGCTAAGGCTGAAGAAAGTAAAGAAAAAGAGGAAGCCGTTGAATCGGAAGATAAAGCTCCCGAAACCGTCAGCAAGGAGGAATATGATAAGCTTAAGGAGGAATTTGATACGCAAAAGGATCAGTTCCTGAGAATGGCAGCGGAATATGATAATTTCCGCAAGAGAACGGAAAAAGAAAAGCTTGCAGCATTCGACAATGCCCTTGCGGCGACCGTTGAAGCCTTTCTTCCCGTTGCGGACAGCTTCAATCTCGCCCTGACCTCGACAGTGGGTGCGAGCGAGGAATTCATGAAAGGTCTTGATATGATAAACAAGCAGCTCGAAAATGCTTTTAAGAAGCTTAACGTCGAACAGTTCGGCGAAAGAGGCGAGCAGTTTGACCCTCAGCTCCATGATGCGGTATCGAGGGTTGATGACGATGAGCTTGAGGAGGATTATATATCTTCTGTCTATCAGAAGGGTTACAGAGTTGGCGACAAGATAATCCGCCATGCAATGGTAATAATTTCAAACTGATAAAAAACGGGTTTTACAGAATATCGGCTTAAAGCCGGACAATAAATAATAAAAAAATAATTTTTTCGGAGGTAACAATTATGGCAAAAACAATCGGTATCGACCTTGGTACAACAAACTCCTGCGTTGCGGTAATAGAAGGCGGCGAGCCTGTAGTTATTCCTAACGCGGAGGGTGCAAGAACAACACCGTCCGTTGTGGCTTTTTCAAAAAACGGAGAAAGACTTGTAGGACAGGTTGCAAAGCGTCAGGCAGTTTCAAACCCCGACAGCACGGTAGCATCAATAAAAAGACATATGGGTTCTTCCTATAGGGTAAAGCTCAATAACAAAGAATATACTCCGCAGGAAATTTCCGCAATGATCCTTACAAAACTTAAGAAGGATGCAGAGGCTTATCTCGGAGAAACAGTTACACAGGCGGTTATCACAGTACCGGCATACTTTACGGATGCACAGCGTCAGGCAACAAAGGATGCAGGTAAAATCGCAGGTCTTGATGTAAAGCGTATAATTAATGAGCCTACGGCTGCCGCACTTTCATATGGCGTTGATAAGGAAAATGACCAGAAGGTTATGGTATATGACCTCGGCGGCGGTACATTCGACGTTTCCATTATCGAAATGGGCGACGGTGTGCAGGAGGTTCTTGCAACAGCAGGTAACAACCACCTCGGCGGAGATGACTTTGACCAGAAGATCATAGACTGGCTCGTTCAAAGCTTCAAGAATGACGAGGGCGTGGATCTTTCAGGCGATAAAACGGCTATGCAGCGTCTTAAGGATGAAGCTGAAAAAGCTAAGATTGAGCTTTCGGGTATTACCACGGCTCAGATCAATATCCCATTTATCACAGCTGATGCCACAGGTCCGAAGCACCTCGATTATACACTCACAAGAGCTAAGTTCAATGAGCTTACGGCTGATCTTGTCGAAAAGACAATGGGTCCTGTCCGTCAGGCACTCTCCGATTCCGGAATTTCAATAAACGAGATTGACAAAGTTCTTATGGTTGGAGGTTCCTCAAGAATACCGGCTGTTCAGGAAGCTGTTAAATCGCTTATAGGCAAGGAGCCCTTCAAGGGCATTAACCCGGATGAATGTGTCGCAATCGGTGCGGCTATTCAGGCAGGTGTGCTTGCAGGTGATGTACAGGGACTTCTTCTTCTTGATGTAACCCCGCTCTCACTCGGTGTAGAAACACAGGGCGGTATTATGACAAAAATCATTGAAAGAAATACAACGATACCGACTAAGAAAAGTCAGATATTCTCAACAGCAGTGGATAACCAGACACAGGTTGAGGTAAATGTACTTCAGGGCGAAAGAGAATTTGCAAAGGACAACAAACAGCTTGGTCTTTTCAAGCTTGACGGTATTGCCCCCGCAATGAGAGGCGTTCCCCAGATCGAGGTTACGTTCGATATAGATGCCAACGGTATAGTTAATGTTTCCGCAAAGGATCTCGGCACAGGCAGAGAGCAGCATATAACAATAACATCAAGCACAAATATGAATAAGGATGACATAGACAGGGCTATAAAGGATGCAGAGCAGTACGCTGCTGAGGATAAGAAACGCAGAGAAGAGGTTGACAAAAGAAACGAAGCCGAAAACCTCGTTTATGCAGTCGAAAAGCTCCTCAGCGAGAACGGCGAGCATATTTCCGAGCAGGATAAGGAAACGCTCAATACTAAAGTTGCCGCAGTTAAGTCCGCACTTGCAGGAACAGATCTTAACGTTGTTCAGTCTGCAAAGGATGATCTCCAGAAGTCAATGTATGCTGTATCAGAAAAGCTCTACCAGGATGCCGCTGCACAGGGTGCTGCCGCACAGCAGGCTCCGCAGGATAATAATGGTGTGTATAACGCAGACTATACAGATGTTGACGATAATAACTAAGCAAACCGAAAATTGAAGCCACAGGGGGAAAGCCGGTATTCGCTTTTCCCTTTTGGCAGTTATATAAGAATCTACAGAAATAAAGGCATTATTTACTATTCGGGGTGGTATAGTTGGCAGAAAAAAGAGATTATTACGAGGTACTTGGAGTACAAAAAGGCTCATCGGAGGATGAAATAAAAAAGGCGTTCCGCAAACAGGCAAAAAAATATCATCCCGACCTTAACCCGGGTGATAAGGAAGCGGAAGCAAAATTTAAAGAGGTAAACGAAGCATATGAGGTTCTTTCCGACAAGGATAAACGTTCGAGATATGACAGATACGGCTTTGCCGGAGTAGATCCTAATTACGGTGCAGGCTCGACCGCATACGGAGGAGGAAACCCGTTCGGTCAGGACATAGATTTAGGAGATATTTTCAACAGCTTTTTCGGAGGATTTGGCGGCGGAAGAAGTCCGAGGAACCAGAATGCTCCGAGAAGAGGCTCGGATGTCGAGGCATCAATTACAATAGACTTTGAAGAGGCTGCAAAGGGCTGCAAAAAAGAGGTTACATACAAAAATGTGGAAACCTGTAAATCATGTGCAGGCTCGGGAGCCGCCGCAGGGACTAATCTGAAAACTTGTCCGCAATGTAACGGTACGGGTCAGGTGACCGTGAGAAAGGGGACTCCTTTTGGTCAGATACAGACCACACAAACCTGTGAAAAATGTCAGGGAAAAGGAAAGATTATCGAAACTCCATGTCCGAAGTGCTCAGGTGTCGGAAGAATACGTTCCTCAAGGACAATAACCGTTACCATACCGGCAGGTATAAGTCAGGATCAGATACTGAATATCGGCGGTCACGGCAACAGCGGATA
>CANPXK010000108.1 GCA_947585965.1 uncultured Clostridia bacterium | reverse complement strand
TCGTGTAAACGAACCATAGCAAAAGTTCTGTTTTCGGCTCTCAGATATTCCGGAATTGTTAATGTCAGCTTTATTTCCTTTGAAAGCTGTGTCACATTGGTTTTCGCATTTTCTGTTGTTTTAAGTATTTCTATATTGAGATACTCACCCGGTGTGAACTTACCGGAAATAAGGGCATCAACAAGCGACTTTTCCTTGTCGGTAATACTATCACCGACATCAGTTACAGAAAGCGTTATACCTATTTGCGAACCGTTTTTTACGGATTCCTTATCCTCAGCGGTAAGTACGGCATCTTCGATAGCTCGGATGTCTTCGGGTGTAAGCTCAAGTGTCGGGGCATTTTCCCCTATTTCAGAGTTAAACTCAAGATTTCCCGGTACTATTTCATCGCCAAGTGTTACCGTAAAAAACAGATCTTCGTAAACAGACGGGACGGTATATCCTTCGCCCGTAATTTCGTCTGTCACGTCCTCGCCGTTGACATACACCTTATCAATTTTTCTGTTATTCTCATCCGTACTGCCGATGGTGAAGGTATGGCTCGAAAGCCGTTCCACATTTGCTTCAGTGACAGCGTTTCCGTCCATATACAGTACCACACCTTCAGGCAGTTCGCCCGTAACAGAATGATATCCGGGAACAGTCACAGTAATTTTTGTTGTGTCATCATAGGAATACGCTGACTGTTCCTCAGCATAGACCACCGGCAAAGAAAAGGATAACATACACAGCGACAAGAGAAAACATATTATTTTCTTCATACCGATACCCCCTTATTTATCGGTGTATTGGATATGAAATGTTACGGTATCCTCATAATCCCCGGCGTTAGCACTATTCCAGTCATCCTGATTAATATTGATTGACAGATCGCTTTTATCTCCGGTGAAAACGTAGGTTCCCGAAACGAAAACACTGTCGTCACTCTTATTATGAATACTGTACGGAATAGTTTCGTCAGGCTTTGACTTATTATCAAGCGTATTGTCAGTTTCAAGTGTAACAACAACGCATTTGTCGGACTCAAGACGTGCCGCATCAAGGCTCACACTTCCGAAATCCGTGGAAACCGAATTAAACGGCACCTTGACACTCAGCGGAATTGTCACTGTAAAAGCAGGTGAAATTGTTGTTGTTATAAGCGTACTTCTATCTTCGGCATGGACAGTAACAGATGTAACTGCCAGGCTTGTGATGATTGAAGCTAATATTACGGCAGCTGCCTTCTTCATTTACATCACCTCCATATCTTTTTAGCCGTGATGATTCTCAGGCTTTGCCTTTATCAACTTCACTGAATGTGAATGTTACCGTATCCGAATAAACACCGGCATATGTCAATTTATCTTTTGTCCTGAAGTATATCGAGAGTGGAGTATCTGGCGTATCACCAATATTAGCTGCAAAATGACCTACAACACCTTCGTTAGCGAGCGGTTGGCTAAAAGAATCCTCTGTTGCCGCTTCATAAGTCAGACTATCTCCGAGCTCTGCATCCAACTGAAAATCACTTTCTAATGTTACTTGAAGTTTTTTGCCTTCGTCAAGATGTACACGGTTGGCAGTAATCTGACCGCTGCCCTGGTAAATTGCAGAGCTTTCCACTTCCGAAAGACTGATGGTTGCGGGAATGGTGACAATATACATTGCCTCCGCATTAAGATTAAGATTTGTGGTACCCGATTGTTCGGTCGATACATCTCCACCGGTTACCTTTGAGGGAACATCCCCGGTAATAGTAGCTGCCGAAGCGGTTATCGGTGCAGCCATTGCTGCCGTGAGTGCAATCGCTGTCAATGTTCTTACAAATTTCTTGTTTTTCATGATAAAAACTCCTTTCATATATATCACAATCAGTATGCTATTCGCTTACTGAAATAGTGAACGTTAGCGTGCCGGTGTATGTGCCGGCAAAGGTAATTTCAGACGGAGCGGTAAAAGTAAGTTTCGCCTCTCCATTGCCTTCTTCACGTGTTACGCTTAACAGATTTTCATTAATTTTAACCTGTCCATTGTTACTCCTAATCGTATAATCAAGCTCATTATTCTTAGCTTTTACGTGAAATTTCGTGCCATCAGGTTCCGGGTTTGCCCCCGACAGCTTCACATTCACCGTTTGTCCATCCTTAATAAATACATTCTTTACGGAAATACTTTCTGTTGTCTCTTTTCCCTGAGAAAGGTTTACCGATGCGGGTATTTCTACTGTATAATATGGGTCAACCTTATAGGAAACTGTAAAAGCACGATAGCCAACACCATTAACAGTGCCGCCGTTGTAAGCTGCTGTTCCGGATTTGCCGCTTCCGGATCCGTGTCCTATATTCTCACCGCCGATGCCCGTTTTTACGGTAACATCACCACCATTTATGGTAAAATCTCCGCCTGCACCATTAATGCCGCCGCCAATTCCGGCACCATCGTTACCTCCGGTTGCAGTTACGGTTCCGCCATTAACAAGAACTTTTCCTCCGTCACCGCCATAGCCGCCGCCAATTCCGGCACTGTAGGAACCTGCAGTTACCTCTACGGTACCGCCATTAACAATTACTTCTCCTCCTGCACCGTATTGACCACCGCCTATTCCTGCAGCACACGATCCGCCATATGCATATATTGTGCCGCTTTCTATAATAATAGTACCGCCGGATTCAGATTCGCCTCCGCCAATACCTGCACATTTTTTGCCGCTTTCTATGGACAGTGCCCCCTCGACGCCTTCGTTTTCTTTAATTGTAATTTTATTTCCTTCGGGTACATTAATTCCGGCACAGTTGCCACTTCTAAATATAGTATTTCTTTCTAAGATAAGCGTAAAATCAGTGGAATGTACCGTTAGCGGACAGCCTTCATCCAATGTAATACTTAAATCCATGACAGTAACTGTCGGAGTTCCTCCTTCAATCACAATCTTATTTGATAAGGTGTCACCCATTATGATGTGTTCTTCCGAATCGTTTATTATGACATCTCCCTCTGAAATGAAATGATACGTTGGCTCTGCCGCTTTAACCGTCAACGCTGCGGGAAGCTCTCCGGATGCCTGCTGAGAAACCACACCGGGAGATATAAGCATAAGAACCGCACAAAGCACAACAACCGCTTTTTTTGCTATCTTCATCTCATACCCACCTTCTTTCCATTTTGCAATAAATACAGTTTCGCATATGCACCGTTTAACGTCAGCTACATTAAGTTTTACCGGGTTATTATATAAAATCATCCTACTGAGTTTTTGTAAACACAAACCTTAATGTTCCGGTATAATTGCCCGGATATTCCGGAACCTCTGCCGGCTTGGTAAAATACAATTTTACACTCTTGTCTCCTGTTGCTGAGAGAATTTTGTCGCCAACATTTACTTTGGTTCCGTTTTCATCGTTCATTTTTATGTCATACGGTATCTCTCTGCCATCGCAGCTCAGTGTAAATGTATTGTTTTTTCCGCTTGCCTCCAAGAGCTTAACTTCAATCGCTTTATAATTACCCAGAACGACATCGCTCACCTTTATATCTACACTTTCGCCGAGTGTTACAGTTGCGGGAATAGTAACGGTGTAGCTCGAAAGAGGGGTATAATTCACACCATTAACGATGCCGCCATTCAGGTTTTTTGTACCGTATATATCATGTTCATCATCTAATTGACCATATGCGGTAACCGTTCCACCATTAATAGTAAATGTAACGCCTTCGGTACTTTGGTAGCCGCCACCAATACCGCTTGATACCTCTCCCCCCATTGCAAAAACACTACCACCGTTGACTACAACTGTTCCGCCGGGACATCCCCATGAACCGCCTATTCCTGCAGCATATCTTCCACCATATGCACGTATTGTGCCGCCATCTATTACAAGATTGCAATTACCATTTGATCCTATTCCCGGCCAAGAATGACCACCTTCAATTTCAAGCGTCCCGGTGCCGTCTATTGTAAGCTTACTCGAACCTGTCTTTATGCCGGGGCAATTATAGCCGCCATTAATTATGTTAGTGCCTTCTATTATAAGCTTACATTCACCCGCCGAACTGAAATCAATAGGTATCCACTCCCCTACCGAACCGGAATGAGCGGATAAGTCAATAGTGAGATCTCTGATTTTAATTGTCGGAGAACAACCGCTGCTGATTATAACTTTATGTTCTGTGGTATCGCCTGTAATGATATGTTCTCCCGAATCGCTTATTGTGACATTCCCCTGTGAAATATCATGAGTCGTTACCGCCGCCTTAACCGTCAGCGTTGCGGGAAACTCTCCAAACACCTGCCGGGAAACCACACCGGGAGATATCAGCATAAGACCCGCACAAAGCACAACAGCCGCTTTCTTTGCTATCTTCACACATACTCACCTTCTTTCTATTTGGGAACAAGTACAGTGTCCGAATTTGCACAGTTCAACGTCTGCCGCATATCAGCGTGACTATTCTCATTCGTTAGGAACTTGTTCAAACGAGAATGTTACCGTGTCTGTATAAGTACCGGCATATGTCAATTCCGTTGTTGTCTTGAAGTATATCGGGAGCTCCTCATCTGCCGCATCACCGGCAGTAGCCGCAAAATAACCTACAACACCGTTGTTTTCGATTGTTGATTCAAAACTATCCTTTTTTGCAGCTATATAAGTCAGTTCATTTTGACCTGCTCTAAGTTTAAAATTACTTTGTAATGTTACTTTAAGTCTTTGACCTTCATTAAGGTGTACGCTGTTCGCTTTAATTACATTGTTGCCTTGGTAAATCGCAGAACCTTCCGCTGTTTCCCTAAGAGAGATGGTTGCGGGTATGGTAACAATATACATTGCCTCTGCATCAAGTTCAACACTTGTTGTCGCTCTCTGTTCCTGTGATACATCTTCACCCGATACCGTTCCGCCTTCCGGGCCAAGAGTCGCCGAAGCGGTTATCGGTGCAGCCATTGCCGCTGTTAGTACAATCGCTGTCAATGTTCTTGCAACTTTCTTATTCTTCATGATAAAAACTCCTTTCATACATATATCACACTCAGCATGCCTCAGCTTACTGAGATAGTGAACGTTAGTACACCGGTGTATCTACCGGCATAAGTAATGTCTGACGGGGCGGAAAATGTAAGCTCCGCTGTTCCACTGCCGTCTTCACAGGTTACTCTTAACAGATTATCACTAATCCTAACCGGTTGATTGTTTCTCTTAATCGTATAATCAATTGTATTATCATTATTTGATTGTACATGAAACGTCGTGCCATCAGGTGTTGGGCTTGCCCCTGTCAAACTCACATTCACCTGTTGTCCCTTTTGAAGAGATACATCTTGTACGGTAATACGGCTTTTTGTCTCTTTTCCCTGAGAAAGCTTTACTGTTGCGGGTATCACTACTGTATAAGACGGTTCAACATTATAGGAAACACTCATAGGATGATACTCCACTCCCTTGACACTCAGCTGCAGCTGTCCGGTCATGGGATCCTTTACAACTATGTATCCACTATTAGCAGATACAAATTTATCCGGGTCATTCAGATCTGTATTTGAACTGTCGGTAAGTACAACGGGGGCTTCATCCGTAGGTTTTACGGCAGTATCTATTGAAATAGGTGTATCGTTGGTGAGGTTTCCCGTTATGGTAATTTTCTTGTTAGCACCAATATACATTCCTGCTGTGCTTCCTGTAATTTCATTTTTACCCGATAGTTCAATACTCCCACCGTTGCAGTATATACCGTAGCTATTTGTGCTTGTGATAGTATTTTTGCCGGAAATCTTTACAGTCCCGTTGCAGTATATACCGTAGCTGCCTGTGCTTTTAATAGTATTTGTACCGGAAATATTTACAGTCCCGCCGCCGTTTATGGCATAGCCTCCATTGGAGGTAATACTGTTTGTACCGTCTAAAACAAGCGTTCCGCTACAATCTATACCTCTGTCATTGCCGGTTATTGTGGAATCTTTTGCATTTACAGTGGTTCCACCGCCCACAATTATTGCATGCCAACTTGTGCCTCTGATTTCAGATTTTTCAATTACTGCCGATGGATGACTATCCGGTTCGTTCTGAGGTACGGCCAGAGATATACCTCCCGGAGCATTTATTAGACAGTTATTCAAACTGACTTTTTTGGTATTGTATATACCATAATTTGAACCACAACCTACTTCACAGTTTTCTATATACAATTCGCCATCGTTTGAAATTCCGTATGCTCCGCTATAGTTACATTTAATTAAACTTTTGTTTGATTTGCAATTAACTATATTCACAGTTGCGTGCGGATAGAAAGCATAAGAAGATTTTCCGGTCGTCACACTCTGACCGTTAAGGCAAAGGTTTACAGTGGTTTTCTTATCTGTATCCCCAATATTATGCACACCGCTATCTTTATCTTTGTCAAAATTCAAACCCGATTGTAAATAATAATTTCCACTACTGGTTGGTAAGGTCGAGCCGACTTGTGTCCACCCGCTGTGTTGCCCCGAGCTATGTTCATAATCATCTGCTGCAAAAACCGTACAGTCATCCGGCAATGATGATAAAGAAACGAAACATACGGCGGCTGTAGTTACCGCAGCAAACTTTATTAACGTATTTTTTAAATTCACTTGTTTCATCCCCCTTTACCATGTTATCAGGTAAGTAAAATTGTTTTACAGAACTCCTAACTTGACCATTTAAACACAAACATTACCGTGCCGGTATAATTGCCCGTATATTTCGGAGTTGTTGTCGGTTTAGTAAAATACAATTTTACACTGCTGTCTTCTGTTGCCGAAAGAATTGTGTCGCCCACATTTACTTCGTCTCCGTTTTCACCGTTCTTTTTTATGGTGTATGTTATCTCTTCACCGTTTGCAGTCAGTGTCAATTTATTGCCTGTTCCGCTTGCCTTTATGAGCTTCACATCTACCGCTTTATAATCACCCAAAACGACATCGCTAACCTCTATATCAACACTTTTGCCGAGTTCTACAGCAGCAGGAATTGTAACGGTATAGCTTGAGGGGGTATAACTCACATTATTAACAGTACCGCCGTTGTAAGCTGCTGTTCCGGATTTGCTGCTTCCGGATCCGTGTCCTATATCCTCACCGTTGCCACCGGTTGCTGCGGTGACATTACCCTTGTTTATGGTAAAATCTCCGCCTGCACTGCCACTGCCGCCGCCAATTCCGGCACCATTGTTACCTCCGGTTGCAGTTACGGTTCCGTCATTAACAAGAACTGTTCCTCCGGCACCACCACTGCCGCCGCCAATTCCGGCACCATTGCCGCCTCCGTTTGCAGTCACGGTTCCGCCATTAACGGTAACTTTTCCTCCGGCACCGCCATTGCCACCGCCAATTCCGGCAGCAGAGCCACCTCCGGCTGCGGTTACGGTTCCGCCATAAATAGTAAATGATCCTCCGTTGCCACCATCACCGCCGCTGCCAATTCCGGCACCATTGTTACCTCCGGTTGCGTTCACGATTCCGCCTTTGACAATTACATCTCCTCCTCCTTTATATCGACCGCCGCCTATTCCTGCACCGTATGAACCTCCTGTTGCATTAATTGTGCCGCTTTCTATAATGATAGTACCGCCATCGCCCCAGACGCCTCCGCCAATACCCGAACTTTGATTACCACCTATTGCGTTCAGCGTTCCCTTGACGTCTTCGTCTTCTTTAATTGTAATTTGGTTGCCTCCGGCTACATCAATTCCGGCACAGTTGCCGCTTTTAAATGTGTTTACACCTTTTATGATAAGCGTAAAATCATCGGAATGCACTGTCAGCGGACAGCCTTGATCCAATGTAATATTTACATCTTCGACAGTAACTGTCGGAGCTCCTCCTTCAATCGTAATTCTATGCGTTGTGGTAGTGCCGGTTACAGTATATTCACCATTATCCGATATTGTATAATCCCCCGTCAATGTTGACAAATCAATCACTGTTGCCGCCTTAACCGTCAGCGTTGCGGGAAACTCTCCGTATGCCGGCTGAGAAGCCACACCCGGAGATATCAGCAAAAGACCCGCACAAAGCACAACAGCAGCCTTCTTTGCTATCTTCATCTCATACTCACCTTATTTCTATTTTGCAATTAATACGGTTTCCACATTTGCACCGTTTAACGGCGTTTCACCGTCAAGTGCAATCGTTGTAATTTGTATCGTCGCCGGATACTCTCCCTCCGGAAGTGCTTTCGATAAGGTTACATCTGTAATTGCCTGTCCCGGGGGTACATATTTTGACTCAAAAAGTACCTCTTGCGTATCGTTCAAAACAATCGTGAAATGGAAATAACACGGATTCCCCTCGGGGTTCAATAAGGACATCGTAACATCCTTAGTATCCGCCGGAATGGAAATTGACGGATATCCGGGAATTTTTATTCCGACTGCTTCGCCGCTTGTATCCTCCGGCTTTTCACCGTTGTAGTCTCCTGCATTCGGGTCAAGCTCAATGCCCGGTTTTGCACTCTCGGTTGAGGAAGTGTTTTCAGCCGAAACATCTTTTTGATC
>CANPXK010000107.1 GCA_947585965.1 uncultured Clostridia bacterium | reverse complement strand
CCCGCAGAAGAAAGAATAATAACGGTAAAATGTGCCTGCAACAGCGGGTTTGTATTTGTTGATATAATAAATCCCGTAGCAAGAAAGGTAGAAATAAAGGGGCATATTCCCAAAACAAGCAAAGCGGACAAGACAATGCATGGCTTTGGTCTGTATTCCGTTGAAAAGGCACTGAATCAATATGAAGGACAGTTAAATGTCGAATGTGATGACAGGCAATTCCATGTTTCTATGGAATTAAGCATTGTATAAGCCATGGGGAAGTTATTTCAGCTAACTCTCTCCAAGCGTACAGCGTACTTCCACCGCCGGGTTACTGCCCGTTTCGGGCAAACCACACCAAAAAAGCTGCCCGCCTTATCAGGCAGACAGCTTTTATTTGATCCGATCGGGGCGAATATAATTAAGTTTATCTTACCGTCACATTACAAACAATTACCGAACCATCTGAAGTTTTAGCCTTAAGTGTAGCCTTTCCGCTGCCCTTCGCAACCACCTTTCCATCGGTTACGATTGCTACCTTGCTGTTGGTAGTTGTCCATTTGAGATTATTGTTTCCTTTTACAACTATGTCCATATATTCACCTTCGGACAGCGTGAGCGAGACATTACTTGTAGCATTACCCGAAACAGAAATAGTAACACTGCCCACTCTTATACCATATCGACTATTGACGATAACCAGGCAATCAGCCGTTTTACCGTTCGATGTTTTAGCGGTTATCGTTGCTGTACCGACTCCCTTTGCGGTTATCCTTCCGTTAGATACAGTCGCAACCTTACTATTGCTTGTCGTCCATGTCACTTTCTTATTTGTGGCATTACTCGGAAATATGGTTGTGGTTACGGTTGCAGACTGTCCCTCTGTAAGAGTTAAGAATATATCACTAAGCCAGATGCTTGTCGGATTTACTGTATTACTTTTTACCGTATTATTTTTTACCGTAACCTTACAGGTCGCTTTTTTGCCGTTTGCCGTCTTTGCGGTTATTGTGGCTGTGCCGACTCCCTTTGCTGTTATCTTACCGCCGGATACAGTCGCAACCTTGCTGTTGCTTGTTGACCATGTAACTTTTTTGTTTGTGGCATTACTCGGATTTACGGTTGCCTTAAGAGTTGTAGTCTTGCCCTTTGTAAGGCTTACGCTTGTCTTACTGAGCTTAATGCTTGTCGGATTTACCGTCTTCGAGTTCTTTACAGTAACCTTACACGTTGCCTTTTTGCCGTTTGCCGTCTTTGCGGTTATTGTGGCTGTGCCGACTCCCTTTGCCGTTATCTTACCGCCGGATACAGTCGCAACCTTGCTGTTGCTTGTTGACCATGTAACTTTTTTGTTTGTGGCATTACTCGGATTTACGGTTGCCTTAAGAGTTGTAGTCTTGCCCTTTGTAAGGCTTACGCTTGTCTTACTGAGCTTAATGCTTGTCGGATTTACCGTCTTCGAGTTCTTTACAGTAACCTTACACGTTGCCTTTTTGCCGTTTGCCGTCTTTGCGGTTATTGTGGCTGTGCCGACTCCCTTTGCCGTTATCTTACCATTAGATACAGTCGCAACCTTACTGTTGCTTGTTGACCATGTAACTTTTTTGTTTGTTGCATTGGACGGATTTACGGTTGCTTTAAGTGTTGTAGTCTTGCCCTTTGTGAGGCTTACGCTTGTTTTGCTCAGTTTTACGCTTGTCGGATTGACCGTCTTCGGGTTCTTTACAGTTACCTTACACGTTGCCTTTTTGCCGTTTGCCGTCTTTGCGGTTATTGTGGCTGTGCCGACTCCCTTTGCCGTTATCTTACCGCCGGATACAGTCGCAACCTTGCTGTTGCTCGTTGTCCATGTAACTTTCTTATTTGTGGCATTACTCGGGTTTACTGTTGCTTTAAGCGTTGTAGTCTTGCCCTTGTCAAGGCTTACGCTTGTCTTACTGAGCTTAATACTTGTCGGATTTACTGTCTTATTTTTTACCGTAACCTTACAGGTCGCTTTTTTTCCATTCGGTATTTCAACAGTAATAGTCGCCGTACCTGCTTTCTTTGCTCTTATGTATACTACATTATTAACAATATCTATATCTGCGATACTTTCAGAGCTTGTCGACCAAGTTTCTTTACAGAATGCACCCTCCGGCTCAACCGTAGACTTAAGGACAATACTGTCACCGACATTCATTGTTACAGATGTCTTATTGAGCTTAACGGATTTTGCTTCCTTTACAAGCTCGGAAGCTTTATCAACATAGACCATATCCGCATCATACGGATAATATTTACCAATAATGCTATATAAATTATCGCCTTTAATCCTCAAACCAAAAAATTGGTATGAAGAATCCTTAAGAGAATATAACAAATCCGATTTTCCGGTAGCGATATTGTAACGATATATTCCCGTGGGTGAATTATAAAACAAATATCCGCCGTATGCTTCCAGACTTGTCAGACTTTGTCCACATCCGCTCCATTTATAACCGCTCAGATTAATTATAGTAGTTTCCTTATCAGTTTCATAATTGTATTTGACTATTTTTTTATTGTCATTATCAACTGCATAAACTATTTTATCATTTGCATTTACTTTACAAAGCTTCGAGTTATAGTTATGGATTTTATAATTATCATATTTCTTATCATTTGAAGCATGAAGCTTCAGATAGCCACTATGGATACCTGAATCATCAATTTGGGAGATCCGTGAATCACTAAGAAGAAAATACTCATGTGGCACTTTGCCGGGATCATCCAATGAATTTTCTGTATAAGTAGGATCATCCCATGTAGGATCGATATTATACCATTTTCCATCAAGACATATCTTCATCCATTCATGACCCGCATCACCTACAACTACTGAATCAACAATTTCAGTTTTTATTCCAAGTTGTCCGAGAAGATAGGCATACAATTCTGCATAATTTACACAAACGCCATACTTATCCATTGCAAAGGTATAATTTGAACGGTTTGAAAGATCATAACGCATATCCAATACTATTTCGTCATGCAGCAACATAGCTTTTGAAAGATCATCCTTGTATACAGATTTATCATTCACCATTTCAAGATAGTAATCTGCTTCTGCATAAAATTCCTTCAACATTGAATTTATCTTCTGTTTATCAGGTTTTCCGTTTGCATCTACATACTGATAATCCGGAGAAACATAAGTAACTAAACCACTATTATCTCTCGAACATCTCCAATTACCATAAGCCTCACTAACGAAAAAAAGCTCCGGATACACTGCTCTAACAACCATAATCGAATTATATAATTCATACGGATCAATCTTAAATTCCGACAGATCAATTCTCTCCTCCAAATTCATCAAGGCGTTTCTAAAATATTTAAACAATTTGGCATCTTTAGTCGTTGACATAAGCGATTCGCTCATTCCATAATTCAAGTAATAACTCCTGTCAAACATTCCACTAATCATTCCGTCAGGCGTTCGTCCCGCAGCGGAAACCGTAAGCATCACACTCGATGATGCAATGACAAAGGCAAGTGCTGCCGCACCGATTCTTCTTAACATTTTTGATAATTTCATATTATCAATCCTCCCTGTAATTTTCAGTCTGAAATATAATCCGATCCCATATTTGAATTATACATCAAATCCTGATTGTATTCAATATAATATCATATGTTTCCCCAAAAATTACAATTATGTCGTGAAATGTATATTATTTGTCGTGAATTGATAAAATAGCCATAAACATATAGTTTCAATTACAAATATAACCGGAATACCAATCATAAATTTCGGGTGCTTGGTTTTATGATGTATAATTCTCATGGTAATATACATACACACACAGCCGCTTAGCGCCGCAAGTATCATTAATGTTTTTTCCGATATTCTTCTTTTATGCTTTTTTGCCGCCTTTTTGTCATGTACTGTTACTATGACGGATATAAAATTGATAACAATAAGATAGGATATAATAAACCATTCTCTCCAATCCATTCCAATTCCTCCTCGTGTAATATGATTCAAATTTTATCATATAGCCCATAAGTCTGTCAATGTAAAATGAGATATTCTATGATTACTGTAATTTTTTACACAAAAAAATCCATAGCAATTTCTTTGAATTGATGCATAAAAACACAATTTCATAACAGAACATTGCTATGGATAATTTAATTTTATTAAATACTGTCAGGTGCTGCAGTCATACTCACCTTTAGCCGATCGTTATCTTAAGCTTGTCACCGCCGTAAATCAGATCGGGATTCTTGATGTTATTTTCCTTTACAATCTTATCCACGGTAGTCCCGTATTTCTCGGCAATATAAGTCAGAGTATCTCCCGGCTGAATAGTATAGGTGTAGGTCTTTGACTTGCCGCCCTTGCTAACTTTACGCAGGTATTTTGCATTTATAGCTGACGTAACCTGTCCGTTAATGCCAATTACAATCCTGTCACCCACAGCCTCGATAACATTGTATTTTTCATTCGGATATACGATAAATTTTTTGCCGTTATCATAATTAATCGGGTCAATAACCTCAATTTCGTCACCCTTTTTAAAAGTCACCTTCCCGCTGTCCTTGTCAGGCTTCTTGTCCGCTTCGGGCTTTTTATCCTCCTCCGGCTTAACATCCTCCTTAACATACATAACGTTAAGGTCACAGCGTCCGCTCACTCCGTCAACACTTCCGTTTTCCCCGACATTATACTGCCACAGCGAACATTCAAATGCGGGCTTGGCACTTCCCCACTGAGCAAGCCATATTGTATATTTGCCGAGAAGCTCATCCTTATACACATAATTATTGAGCCAGTTCGGATTGATATAAATACCCGATTCATAACCTGCTTTTTTCATACGGTCACAAAAGGTTTTAGCAATATCCGTACATACTCTTCTGCCCTGAGCCGCCACAGAGTCATCCTCGAGGTCAATAAATACCGGAAGCTGAAGCTTTTTTCCCTTTATACACTCAAGACAGTATTCAGCCTCCTTAACGGCATCCTCCTTACTTTTTGCATAGGAATAATGGTAAGCTCCGCAGGGAATATTTCTGGACTGAAATCCCTTGATATTGCGGTCGAATTTATCATCCTTCTGACCTTTTTCCCAGCCGAAGCTGCTGCGTACAATAGCAAACTTGACCTGCGACTTTTTTAATTTGTCAAAATCAATATCCCCTTGAGCATAGGAAACATCAATCCCCTTTATGCTTTTCATAATAAAATTCCTCCTTATTATACAATAGAAAGGTATAGCCCTTTCAATGGTCGGAGTCAATCATCTGAAATTTTACTTCAAAAGGTAAAATAAACCGAAACTTTTTATAGAAATACACAATAAAATGCGTATTCCTATAATTATATTATGACAAGGAAAAATTTATGTTAATTTAATTCGCAAATTCATTTGATATTATTATTATTTTGTTGTAAAATAGTATAGTACAAAAAGCTACAGAAAAACAGGAGAAGATGGATTTATGAATGAAACGGTCTATTCGGAGCTTGCGGCCCTGAGAAGAGAAATAATAGAAAATGAGTTTTCACAGCTTAATGATAAGCAGCAAGAGGCAGTTTACAGAGTAACCTCCCCCCTGCTCATACTTGCAGGTGCAGGAAGCGGAAAGACAACTGTGCTGGTAAACAGGATTGCAAATATACTGCGTTGGGGCAGAGCATATGAAACAGATGAAATATACGGTGAATACAGTGATGATGAAATAGAAGAAATACGCAGAACCGCCAAGGAAAAAACTACGCTGAGGGACGAGCTTGCACAGAGGCTTTCCGTATCCGCACCCTCTCCGTGGAGGATTCTCGCAATAACCTTTACAAATAAGGCTGCCTCCGAGCTTAAGGAACGTATATGTAACAAGGTAGGGGAAAAAGGTCTTGATATATGGGCGTCGACCTTTCATTCCGCCTGTGGAAGAATACTTCGGAAATGCAGTCATTATCTCGGCTACACCTCCCATTTTACCGTGTATGATACAGACGACCAAAAACGTCTTATAAAGGATTGTCTCAAGGCACTTGATATGGATGAAAAAATGCTCACTCCGAAGGAAATCCTGACAGAAATATCCAATGCCAAGGATAACCTGATGAAGCCTGATGAATATTCCGAATATGCCGAAAGTGATATGCGACTTTCATCAATAGCAAAGGTTTATAAACTCTACCAAAGCAGACTGATAAAAGCGGATGCTATGGATTTTGATGATATGATATTCAATGCCGTTATACTTTTAAGGGATTTTCCCGAGGTACTTGAAAAATACGGCAATCAATTCAAATATATAATGGTTGACGAATATCAGGATACAAACCATATGCAGTATGAACTCATACGACTTCTTTCAAGTGTACATAATAATCTTTGCGTTGTCGGTGATGATGACCAGAGTATATATAAATTCCGTGGTGCAAGCATAAGGAATATTCTGGATTTTGAAAATACCTTTGAAAATGCCTACACAATAAAACTTGAACAAAATTACCGTTCTACACAGAACATTCTTTCGACGGCAAATCACATAATTAAAAATAATATTAACCGCAAGGATAAAACTCTTTGGACGGATAACGAATCCGGCGAAAAAATAATTAACTACAGTGCCCTTGATGAACGTGATGAAAGTAATTTTATTGCCGACACCATACAAAGCGGGATTTCCGAGGGAAAGTGTTATAAGGACTATGCGATCCTTTACAGGATGAATTCACAATCCCAGAATCTTGAACGTGCGCTTGTCCGCTCGGCAATACCGTATAGAATAATCGGCGGAAGACGCTTCTATGAAAGACGTGAGATACGGGATATGATAGCCTATCTGAGCATAATATCCAATCATAATGATGATATCAGGCTCAGACGTATAATAAATGTACCCAAACGTGCGATAGGAAATAAAACCGTTTCCGGAATTGAAGAAATAGGAAATATGCTCGGTCAGAGTATGTTTGAAACAATGAAGCAGAGCGATCAGTTTGACGCTCTTGTCAAATCCCACTCAAAACTCATGGAATTCTGTTCTCTTATAGAGGAAATGTCTGACAATCTCGAAAGCGGAAATTCGATTTCGGAAATGTACGGTAAACTTATAGAAAGAATTGACTATATTCCGTTTATCCTCAAGGAAAGTGACCACGGCGAGGAAGCAGTCGAAAATATCAGAGAGCTTAAATCGAGCATTGTCCGATATGAGCAGGAAAATCCCGATAATGCTACTTTGCAGGGCTTTTTGGAGGAAGTGGCACTTCTTACCGATATTGACAACTACAATTCGGACGATGAGGAGGACTGCGTTGTACTTATGACTCTTCATTCGGCAAAGGGTCTTGAATTTGATACTGTATTCATTACGGGAATGGAGGAAAATATCTTCCCAAGCTATCTTTCCACCATGTCTGAGGACGATATGCAGGAGGAAAGACGTCTTGCCTATGTCGGCATAACAAGAGCCAAAAGAAAGCTTTATCTTATAAATTCCGATACAAGAACCATTTTCGGAAGAACCTCCAGAAACAAGCCATCACGTTTTCTTGATGAGCTTCCTGCGGGACTTATTGAAAAGCAGCAATACAAGCAGCCCGAGGATCTCGGTTTCGGTCGCATACAATCAGGTATGAAGCGTAAAAATGATATGATGCACAGCAGAGTGATATCCTCCGTCCCAGCAAAACGAAAAAACTCTCAAATCTACTCGGTAGGAATGAAAGTAAGACATAAAACCTTTGGTGACGGGCTTATTGTAAGTACAAAAAGTATGGCATCCGATACACTTCTTGAAATAGCCTTTGATAATTCGGGCACAAAAAAGCTGATGGCAAATTACGCAAATCTCACAATCTTATGATTATAGGAGTGATAAAATGCCTGCCGTAATATCTCATTATCTTTTAGCGGAAAGGGTATACAAAAAAATATCGTCCGAAGTTGCAGGACTTGACCGTAACTTATTTTTGTGGGGAGCAAACGGTCCCGATATATTTTTCACACACAGACTTATGCCGTGGCAGAAACAGAGAAGTCTTTCAAGAGTTTCCCATATTATGCATAATACAAGTGCGGAGATAATTCTCAATTACCTCTATAAATACTCTATAATAAACGAAGATCCTGCGGCAATGAGCTATGCCCTCGGCTTCGCTACACATTATGCTTATGATTCGACAGCTCATCCGTATATAGTTCAATATGCGGAAAAAATGTCGAACGGCAAAACAGTAAAAGATGTCATTTCGCACGACACATTTTCACATATCACATCAAAAATAAAATTAAGCTCGGTCTACCACAATAAATTAGAGAGCGAGCTTGACACAATTCTTCTCATGCACGAAAAGAAAATACCGCCATATAAATTTAAACTTGAGGATACCTCACCCAAGGACGAGTCAGCCTACCGTAAGGTTGCGGAAGTGCTTGCGTCGTATATGATCGCCTCGGATATAGTTCCGGACATAAATGAATCCGAAATCATGCGTTCGATGGCTGACTGGAGGGCTTCACTATATGTACTCAATGATAATCTGTCATTAAAGAGAAATACCATCAAAGGTCTGGAAAAGCTTTTAGGGCTTCCCCCCGTTGTATCTGTATTTTTCAGAAATTTGAATATAGATTTATCAGAGGATCCGGCCAATCTGAATCACCGTCCGTGGGTTCCCCCTGTTGACAACAGCATACACACCGAAAGTTTTCTTGATCTAACCGACAATGCAGAGAACCAATCTCTTTATCAAATCAAAGCGGCGTGCCGGCGGCGTGCCGCCGCTGTCAGTTCGTAATTAGTTTTCTCAGGCAAATCAGTCTATGGCTCGACCGTTAATTTACTCGATTAATAAGTGATAAGTTTGTCATTTGTAGATGCGGAGCGGCGTGCCGCCGCTGTCAATCCGTAATTAGTTTTCTCAGGCAAATCAGTTTATGGCTCGACCGTTAATTTACTCGAT
>CANPXK010000106.1 GCA_947585965.1 uncultured Clostridia bacterium | reverse complement strand
TGAGTTAGAATAACTCCCATGGTTTTTGCCACGGGAGTTTTGCTTTTCTAAATTATGCTGGTTTATTGAGGGGATACAAATAATTAACCAAAGGGAATAAAATTTTGCGTAGAACTTCTAATTCACAACAGATTTCATTCGATAACTGAACAGATACAAATTTTATCTCTTAATGCACCATATTTTTGACCATATTAATAGCATAGTTTTTCTAATTGCATTCTTTTGATCTCCATTGACGAATGTACATATGTGTCAAGTGTGATAGAAACATTTGAATGTCCAAGTATTTCACTTAATGTCTTTATATCTACGCCTGCCTCGATACAACGAGTAGCAAAGGTATGTCTTAGTGCATGAAAATTAACAGGGGCTATGTTACATTCCTCAAGCGTTTTATGATATCTGTATTCAAAAGTTCTCGGACTGAGAAAAGTGGATTTATCCGATATGACATATTTGGAGGTTGTGCACCCCTTTACAGTATGCAACAAATTGGACAGCTTTGATGGTATAGGAATATCACGAACAGAAGCTTTGGTTTTTGGTCTATCTATAACAAGAACGGATTTTGATGTTGTATTTCCATCTATATTATGAACCCTTGCAACGGTTGTTCTTATATGAATAACCATATTATCCAAATCAATATTTTCCCATTCCAGGGCGCACACCTCCCCTATTCTCAAACCGCAATACAAAGAAATTAAAATACCCATGTTGGATAAATTTAGGTTCTTAATTAGATATTCCTCATATTTTTTTTGTTCGTCATGGGATAATACAGGAACTTCTGCTTTTTGAACAGAAGGCTTATTGATTTTTGTTTTATACGGTGAACATAACTGTTCGTCTACTGCAAATTTTAATACAGACGAAATAACAATCATAATACTTCTTACATAAGATGCTGACAGACCGTCTTTACCATTAATCCTTCCGTTCTTCATTTTTCTTTCTGCGTAATCATTAAGATATGGAATAGTAATATCCTTTACCTTTATTTTTCCCAAGTCGGGTAAAATGTGTCTGTTAATCAGATAATCATACTTTAATTTTGTGGAACCCTTGAGAGAAATACTGTTGTTATGCTGCCATAAAATTACTAAATCACCAAATGTTTTATTTTTTTCTACATGAGTATCCTCACAATTATTTTTTATGGCTTCAGTCAGCTTTCTTTTTACTTCTCCATATGTTTTTCCATAAACAGAGTTATATTTGGCTTTACCTTTTTTTGTAAAATTGCTTTTGTATCGTCCCTCCCATCTTCCATCTTTTCTTTTTCTGATATTATCTCCTCGTCTTGGCATATAAAGTTCTCCTTTCCTTGCATACCACATATCTGACCATTTATAAATTATTTTTAATGGCTAAATTCACTTTTTTTATGACGTACGCTATCTGTTTTTATATCCAAATAACTATTAATTACATTATTTGACAAATTTTTGTTTTGCTCTTGACTTTTTTTACAAATTGTAGTATAATTTGCAAAAATGATTTGTCAGAACATTTTGATTATTTCATGTTATGAATTAGAAGTTCTACGCAGTATTATGTGAGTTCTTCAATTTCGCAAACAGATAAAAAATTTATCTTGGAACTAAGGCATTTTAAATTGAAATCCTGAAGCAGAGCTTCTTGATTAAAATTATAAAATGTGCAAATACGGCGAGTATGTTTTGTATTCTGCACATGAATGAAAGGAACGTTAGTTTATGGGTTTGAAAAAATTGCTTTGTACGAAATTTTTATCGGCAGTTGCAGCAGTTGCTATGATTGCTTCTGTCGGAGCGATAACATCGTTAGATGCAGTCGCTGTTGGGGGAGCCTCCGATAATGTAAAGCAAAATGAAAACGGTGTTATAAAAATAGAAAGTGTGTATGGAGATGCAAATTATCTTGTATCCTCGTGCACAGGGTTTATTATAAATAATAGCACTGTTATTACCAGTAAGGAAGTCTTGCCTGCAAGTGCAGAAGCTGTGCTGGCAGAGGCGATGGGTCCGGATTTCGAGTTTGACAGTTCAAAGCTCAAGGTGAGGACAAAAATAAGTAATGTCTACGTTGATGCAACATCTGTTCTTGGTGACAGTGATAATGATTTTGCGGTTTTGAGGTTGAGTAAGGCTATCAATTTTGATCAGTCTGATTATTTTGATCTTCCTCTCGGAGACAGTGATAGTATTGAAACTACCGAAACGGTTTATAGTATAGGCTATTCTATGACAGATTCGGATACAACTGTTATCAATGAGGGAAAAATTTCAAAGATAGATACAAACAGCATAGAATACACGATGAACAATCCTACAAAGGGATTTATAGGTAGTCCTGTAATTAATCAGGACGGTTCGGTAGTTGCTGTTACGATTGCACTCAGAGATGATGGATATAAGGCTATCCCGATAAACAATATAGAGGGTGTTCTTAATACATTTACTATTGAGTATAAGACGGGAGCTGCTCACGAAATAAGTGTGCCGACGGAATCATCGATCGTTGAACAAAGCGTAAGCAGCCCCGAACCGTCGGCTTATGTTCAGACGGAATCAAGTGTTATTTCTGAACCGGAAACAAGCGTTATTTCAAGACCGGAAGCGGAAAGAAGTCATTCGGATGATGACGTCCCCGACGAAGTGGTTCCTGACGGGGAGGAAGAAGAATTAGATCTGATGATGATTCTCATAATAGCAGGCGTTGTTGTAGTGGTAATAGTTATTGTAATTATAATTATCGTACTGGCAACCAAAAAGAAGCCACAGCCTGTTACGCAGCCTACGGTTACGACACCTCCTCAGCAATTTTTGAATAATCAGCAATCTGTCGGAAACAACAGAGCGAATATTCCGCCGACTCAGCCGAATGTCTATAGCACTCAACCGAATACATATAATCAGAACACAATGAATCAGGGAGCCGGAGAAACAACTGTATTAAATGAGGGAGCCGGAGAAACAACTATACTTGGAGGAACCGAAACAGTAGGCATACCGTCAGGTGTCCTTGTAAATACCAAGACAGGTGAAAAGGTTATAATTAATAAGCCCGAATTTGCGATAGGTAAAGAAAGAAGCAAAGTTGATTATTGTATATCAAATGATAATTCAGTAAGCCGGTTACATTTGAAGATAAGAGTAAGAGCAGGTAAATGCTTTATTGTTGATATGAATTCCAAAAATGGAACATATATAAACGGAAATAAATTGACACCAAATCAGGAAGTTATGATTCAGAACGGCGATAAACTGAAGATTTCTCTTATTGAATTTGAATTTAGAAACTGAAATCAATAAACGGGGTGTATTAGTTTGAAGTTTTTGGTAACTGCACACACAGATATAGGTATAAAGAAAAGTACAAATCAGGATTCTGTATTGGCACTGAAGGCTATATATGAAAATGAGGAAATTGTATTTGCTGTGTTATGCGATGGAATGGGCGGCCTTGCTAAGGGTGAGGTCGCCAGCGCCTCGGTTATTGATGCTTTTTTGAAATGGTTTGAAAACGATTTCCCGGAAATGCTTAAAACAGGTTTTAATAAGGCTGAAGTGTTTAAGACGTGGGAAAACATTTCTTCTCAGATGAATTCAAAGATTTCTGCTTATGGAACACAAAACGGAATAAGTCTCGGTACAACGGTTGTTGCTACTCTTATTTACGGTGGCAGATACTACATTTTGAATATAGGTGATTCCAGGGTGTACAGATACAGTTCAGGAACAACTGTTCTCACAAAGGATCACACATATGTTCAAAGAGAGGTTGATATGGGACGGCTCACATTAGCAGAAGCTATGAATCACCCGAAAAGAAATGTACTTCTACAGTGTATTGGTGCAAGTGCATTTATACAACCCGATTTTTTTGATGGTGAAGTAAAATCAGATGAAGTGTATCTGCTTTGTTCTGATGGATTCAGGCATATCATTACAGAGGATGAAATGTTTGAACAGCTTAATCCTCGCAGACTTACAGATGTAAGTATAATGAAGCAGGCAGCGATATATTTAACGGATTTGAATAAGTCAAGGCTTGAAACCGATAATATTTCGGTTGTTGTGATCAAGTCGGAATAGAGTGTGATAATGAAATGTTGGAGATAGGTTCAATAATTGATGGAAAGTATAAAATACTTAATGTTATTGGAAAAGGCGGTATGAGCGTTGTTTATCAGGCAGTAAATGAAAGAGCTAATAAACAATGGGCGATCAAGGAAATCCGGAAAGACGGAGTTCAGAATTACGAAGTTGTCAGACAAAACCTGATTGCCGAAACAGATATGCTTAAAAAGCTTAGTCACCCTAATTTGCCGAGTATTATTGACGTTATTGACAGAGAGGGTACATTTCTGATAGTAATGGATTATATTGAGGGAAAACCGTTGAGTGATGTATTGAAAGCAAGCGGTGCACAGCCTCAGGAGGATGTTATAGAGTGGGCAAAGCAGCTTTGTGATGTTCTGGGGTATCTTCATTCACGAAAACCTGCAATCATTTACCGTGATATGAAGCCTTCAAATGTAATGCTGAAGCCGGATGGAAATATTGCACTTATAGATTTTGGTACGGCAAGGGAATTTAAATCAACAAGTGTTGCTGATACGACCTGCCTTGGTACAAGAGGATATGCCGCACCGGAGCAGTTCGGAGGTCAGGGGCAGACCGATGCACGAACTGATATATATTGTCTGGGTGCGACCATGTACCATTTGGTAACAGGACATAATCCCGCTACCCCACCGTATGAGATGTATCCTATAAGACAGTGGAATCCTATGCTTTCTTCAGGACTTGAGGAAATCATACTCAAATGTACACAGCTCAATCCTAATGACAGGTATCAAAGCTGTGCAGAGCTTTTATATGCTCTTGATAATATTATATACCTTGAGGAGGAAAATAAAAAGGTACAAAATTTAAAATGGAAGATTTTTCTAACTTCTGTTATGCTTACCGGCGTAATGTCAGTAGGTGCATTGGGGTTTAACGTGGCTGCAAATTATCAGATTGATAATACTTACCAGGCATTGGTCGAAAGGGCAAGGGCAGAGGAAGATTTTGATAAAAGAGTTGAATATTGTGAGCAAGCAATTGAAATAGATCCGGAAAAGATTGACGCATTTGAGGTGCTGTTGCAGACCTATTACAACTATGAAGATGACCCATATGATCTGTTGGAATTCGAGAATGAATATAAAAATTTTCAGACTATTACGACACAGTACCTTGGTTCTGATGAAGAAGCATATAATACAGAAGAATTTGCTGATAAAATATATCTGAAGTTAGGTGAGGCTTTATTTATTGTTTGTGATAAATCTACAGAGGGAAAAAACAGCTCTATATACTGGTTGGAAAAAGCTGCGGAAAATTGCAGTGACCAATATAAGGACAGGGCAAACTTACTTTTGACAACCGCCGAATATTACAAAAAGTTAGCAAACAGTATCATATCGCCAACGGGAGAGTTGGGATTTAGTAAGGATGATTATAGAGAATATTGGAATAATCTCAAGCAGATTGAAAGCTTTGCTATGACAGATATGGAATCAACAAATAATGTTGGGTTGCCGTTGGAATCCTGTAAGCTTTGTGTGGGCGAAATTCAGAACAGAATGTCAGGATTCAGCAGCGGGGGAATAAGTAAAGACGAAATGCTGCAATTCCTTAATTTACTTAACAGTGATGTTACTAAGATAAGAGAGAAGATTATAGGTGTTGGTTCTGCTGATGATAGTATCAAAGATAAAATTAAGGATTGTCAGGATCTTTCTGCAAATATCATTACTGCAAGAGATACTATAGAAAGGTCATTATAAAATTAAGATTGGTAAGCAGGTGGGAGTTAATGAGTGGAGCAAACAGTATATCCATATTACAGACGGGTTTTATAATATGTCTGGCATTTGCTATAGTATTTTTTATCATATCTTTTGTTTTGTTTTTTGTTTTTAATATACGTTTGATTTTTAATATAAGGACAGGAAGAGCCAAAAAGAAAACAATAGAAGAAATGCAAAAGGCTAATAGCGAAACCGGAAGATTGAGAGCTAATGGAAGAACTTTGACCTCAAAGTTAGGAGGCAAAAGTACACCTCCTGCAAGTCAATTTTCAGAATTTGAAAGAAACAATGTTTCCTCCTATGACGGTTCCGAGGCAACGGGAAGTCTGGAAGATATTGCACAACAGGCTTCATATTCTGTAAGTGCACCGTCGTATAAAGCATCAAATGAATACAAAAGTGAGTTTGCCGAAACATCTTTACTTAACGAAAGTGGTAATATTGCCGAAACATCATTGCTTAATGAAGGTGATGATATTGCAGAAACAACATTGCTTTCGGGACAGCAAGGCGATGGATTCAAAATTTTACAGAAAATGGTATTTATTCATACTGACGAAGTAATTTGTTAAGTTTTGGTAGAACGGGGGGAATATTATGGGAAAGGTTAAAAGGCTGATTATAACAGCAATAATTTTGATTTTTATATCGTCATATGTGTTGGTGCTTGCACCGCTTACAAGCTTTGATGATGGAGGTTTTCCAAGGGTATTGGCCTATTGCACGGGGGCGTTGTTCTGGCTTGGTCTTATAGTGGGTTATGCTATATTTGTTGTGGCGAGCAAATCCAGAAAAAAGCAAAGCGGCAGAAAAAAATCCGGGTCAGCCGGTGAATATAGACCGGGGGTTTTTGTATTTTTTTCTTCCCGTGCTGCACTTATAGTTGACATTCTATGCATTTTAAGCGTTTTATTGTTTGTTGTTTGTTTATTTAACAGTTATATTTTTCCTGAGGGGATAGTATATTTTATAATTTCAACGACCATATTTCTGGTTCAGGTACATTCCATAATTAACGGAGTTAATTTCAGATGTGCTTTTAATCTTGGCAAGAACAGTGGAAAAAAACGGGGAGGGGACAAATAATGGTGCTTTCAAACAAAATCAAAAAAATATTTTCAGTTGTTTTAGCGGGGGCTGTTGCAGTTGCAAGTCTGCCGTTTAACGTTGTAGGTGTGGATAAGGGTGATACCGAGGTTAGCAGCAATCCTTCAGGTACACCGACAGAACAGGGTGGTGCAACCGTAGGTAAAAAGATTGAAAAGCCCATCGGTTATATTTCATTAACGGCTAGTAGTGCTGCATGTAGTGGTGTGTATTTTAAAGACGTCGATACAAATAAAGAATTGCCGAAAGTTACAAACGGCAACAATGATGTTTATATTGCATCATATGATAATATAGACGATTTGTTATGGCAGTTCAATGCTCCGGCTTCTGAAAAGATTACAGAAGGCAATCAAAAGAATTATTATCTCAAAATTGATGATACTGGTGTGGATTTTGGAGATAAATTGAATTTCAGTGTACAAGATAATAACATCTTAGATGATAATAGTTCATTTCCGTTTGACCGTATAGCCAAGGTGGGAAATGTATCTGTATATGAATATTCTGAAGTATCTGATGAAGAAGGTGTGTCGTCTTTTGATAAAAAGATAGGCACAGCAAATGGTAACATATTGCTGGAATCAGGTAACAAAAGTAGTTCATTGCAAGTTGAGGTTAAGGAAGGATCTGTATTAAACTCCGCACAATATTTTGATATTAAGTGTGATACTCCGACCGATAATGCTTCACCTAAAAAGTATAGCATATCTGCCGTAGAAATGTTGACATTCCCTGTAAGCTTGGGTGAGGTTAATGATGAAATTAAAAATCAGAAGACTACGGCTAAACTTGGTTTAGATAATGGAGTATATTCTTGGACAACAGAGCAAGCTGACTCGGATTTGCAATTCGTTGTTTCCTCAGGGTCCGATGATTGGTATACGGGAGATACTCTCAGTATGGAAGTAGAAGGGTTAAATGGCGAAATTTGGGAAAGTTTAAGTCCGAGTATTACGTATAATGGTGATAAAAATAGTGAATATTTGATAAATGATATTAAAGATGTTAAATTAGATGTAAGCTTGACTCTTGGAAATATTACTCTTGGCTCAAGTGTTAATATTGAAGAGAAGAATATTAAGGACGGAATGCCTAAAGTTACAAAATGTACAGCAACAGTTGAAGGTGGGACTGTAAATGTACTTCCGTTCGGTGTATTTTCAAATAAACCTATAACTTTTAATTTTGAGGTTCAGGATGATGGCGAGAAGTCATTTGACAAGATATATGTGGGTGAAAACGAACTTAAAAAGGATGAAACTGAAAAAAATCAGTATATTTTTTCAACAGGAGATACATATTCTTGTGACAGCCTGGTGATTTCATTCAAGAATGATAATGAAAATTACAGCGAAGTTATAAAAAAAGTAAATGACCAAGAGTATAATGACGGTTGTAAGGTTGTTGTCTCAAATGCTCAGCCGTCTGTCAAGGTCAATGAAGGTAAAGAAATAAAAAATGACAAGGCATTAAAAGTGCCAATAGAAATATCATCTGTAGATACAGGAATAAAGAGTATCAGTATTTCATTTAAAGATGGACAGAGTCAGGAAATCAAAAAATTTACGGATAACGGCAGCGCAATAAATGTGAGCAGCAACGGGAACAATACTGCTGATATTGTATTGTCAGCAGGCAACGAGAGTGAAGATTTTTCCACCAAAATTGTAGGAGATAGGTCATATAATCTTTCTGTTAATAAGAGTGGGGATGGTAAAAAAATCCTTGGTGACGGACAGTACAGCGGACTGGTGACGGTAGAGGATAATGCCGGAAATCAGATTTCGAAAGAATTTGGTTTTTACATTGACAGAAGTTCTCCGGAGATTAAATTTAATTTTGTAGGTGCGGATGGAAGTATTATAAATGAAGAAGAAGTTCCCCAAATTACTAAAGATGGTCTGAGCATTCCCGTCTTTGATAAGGAAGTTGTACTTCAAGCTACAATTACGGATAAAACTATTACTGCTGAAAAAATTAATGAAATATTCACCTATGAAGTTACTAAAGACGGAGATAGTTACTCCGAGAAATTTGGTGACTGGAAGAAAAAAGAGGGCACCAATGATACATATACT
>CANPXK010000105.1 GCA_947585965.1 uncultured Clostridia bacterium | reverse complement strand
TTGAATTGAACCGCCGTATGCCGAACGGCACGTACGGTGGTGTGAGAGGGCGGAGAAAATCCGCCCTACTCGATTGTCATACAATACATCCCATAAACGAATACCTGTATTGTGCATAATATGATATTGGTGATTAATTTATGTATAATAACAGATGTTTTAATGCTTTTGCGGATATAAGAGGAGGGGAAGATAATCCTGAGATAAGCGGTAAGGTGTTCTTTTTTCAAAAATGCAGCGGAGTTATGGTCGTTGTTGATATATCGGGACTTCCGGAAAACAGTACAGGTAACTTTTTTGCCTTCCATATTCATGACGGTACTTCGTGTACGGGAAAAGATTTTTCGGACACAGGTACACATTTTAACCCGGATGATGATATGCACCCCTTTCATGCAGGAGATCTTCCGCCGCTTCTGTCAAATGACGGAAAAGCATATTGTGAGGTTCTGACTAACCGTTTTCGTGTAAAGGATATAATAGGAAAAACGGTTGTTGTTCATGATATGGCGGATGATTTCAGAACACAGCCGGCAGGAGCAGCCGGAAAGAAAATAGCCTGCGGTGTTGTCAGAATCAGGCACTGTTAGTTTTTACAATATAACATACCCGACTATTGTGTGAGATTTTACTCATATATATGGTCGGGTATGTTTTTTTGTGCGGCACACAGTGAAGTTCGATATTAAAAAAGTATATACAGGTCATAATTTATGAAAAAATCAGGAAATAAAGAAATAATTTAAAAAATCTGTTGGTTAAGGTCGAAAAATATAGTATAATAATAATGCTTATGCTTTTTCGGCATAGAATTAATATGCACCTGTTGTTTTTTGTTAGTTTAGGCAATTAAGGTGCATAAAAGTACGAACGGAGGAGAAATTATGAAACTGCACGGTATAAAGGTGCCGCATATGAAAAACACCGCCGACTGTGCGCCTGTAAGAATTGATATCCCCAAATCCGTAACCATACCTATGGTCATGCATATAGGAAAGCCGGCAAAGGCTGTTGTCAAGCGTGGCGATGCGGTAAAGGTAGGGCAGCTTATCGGGGAAGCGGACGGTTTTGTATCTTCAAACATTCATTCGAGTGTTTCGGGTACGGTTAAAAAAATTGATGAGATGATTTCCTCACAGGGAAGTATGGTGCCATGCGTGGTTATCGAAACAGACGGTAAACAGGAGCTTTATGAGGAAATAAAACCGCCGGAAGTCAGGGACTTTGAAAGCTTTGTTGCCGCTGTAAAGAACAGCGGAGCGGTCGGTCTTGGCGGAGCAGGCTTTCCGAGTTTTGTCAAGCTGAATGTTAAGGATTTGTCAAAGATAGATGCGGTTGTAATAAATGCCGCGGAGTGTGAGCCGTATATTACATCGGATACCCGTACTATGATAGATAAGGGAGAATATGTTTTTGCCGGTATTGAGGCAATAAAGAAATATATGGGCGTGAAACGCTTTATTATCGGTATAGAGAATAATAAGCGTAAGGCTATTGAAAAAATGAATGAGCTTGCGGAAAAAACAGACGGAGTTGAGGTACACGTTCTGCCGTCAATATATCCGCAGGGCGGAGAAAAGGTGCTTGTGTATAATACGGTGAAGAGGGTTATACCGAGAGGAGGACTTCCGCTTGATGTTGGAGTTATCGTTATAAATGTAACGACACTTGCATTTATCGCAGAATACCTTGAAAAGGGAATACCACTTGTTGAAAAATGTATTACGGTTGACGGTTCTGCTGTTAAAGAACCGAAAAATGTTATTGCACCGATAGGAACACCAATAAGCGATTTGCTTGAAGGTGCCGGAGGAACCGAGGGAACGCCCGCCAAGGTATTATACGGCGGTCCGATGATGGGAATAGCCGTACCATCGCTTGACGAGCCTGTACTTAAAAATACAAATGCGATAATTGCAATGAACGAAAAAGATGCCGCACCGATGAAAATGACACCATGTATAAGCTGCGGAGCCTGTCTTAATCACTGTCCGTTAAGACTTGAGCCAAGAGAAATATTCAGAGCTTATAACAATAACTCACCCGAGGAGCTTGAAAGACTTTGCGTTGATCTGTGTATGGAATGTGGCTGCTGTTCGTTTGTCTGTCCGGCAAACAGACCTCTTGTTCAGACAAATAAACTCGCTAAAATCATGCTGAGAAAATATCTTGCGGCAAAAAAGGAGGAAAAGAAATGAGTAAATTGATATCATCGGTTTCCCCTCATATAGGCGGCAAGCGTACAACACAAAAGATAATGCTTGATGTTATAATTGCACTTATGCCCGCTTTGATAGCTTCTGTTGTAATATTCGGCTACAGAAGCCTTATAGTGACGGGAGCCTGCGTTATAAGCTGTGTACTGTCGGAATTTTTATTTGAAAAGCTGTGCAAAAGGGAAGTTACGATCTCAGACCTTTCCGCTGTTGTAACGGGAATACTTCTTGCATTCAATCTGCCTGTGGGAATACCGATATGGCAGGCTGTATTCGGAAGTGTTGCGGCAATTATAGTTGTGAAGGAGCTTTTTGGAGGAATAGGACAGAATTTTGCTAACCCTGCAATAACCGCAAGAATTATAATGCTTACCGCATTTTCGGGTACTATGACTACATGGGTGATTCCCAAGTCGATTGACGGAGTGGATGCAGTGTCAGGTGCAACACCTCTTGCCGCTGCTGCTAAGGGAGAAAAGCTTCCGTCATATCTTTCACTGTTTTTAGGAACACACGGAGGATGTATCGGAGAAACCTGCGCAGCCGCCCTTTTGCTCGGCGGTGCTTATCTCCTTATCAGGCGTGTTATAACTTTCCATACGCCGCTCGCATTTATAGGAACGGTTGCGGTTATGTCACTTATCTGCGGAAAAGATGTATTGTTCCAGATTCTTTCGGGAGGACTTCTGCTCGGTGCTTTCTTTATGGCAACCGATTACGCAACAACGCCCTCATCTAAATGGGGTAAGGTAATATTCGGTATAGGCTGCGGTCTTATAACCGTCCTTATAAGATTTTACGGCAATCTCCCCGAGGGCGTATCGTTCTCGATACTCCTTATGAATATATTTACACCTTATATTTCGAGACTTACAAGAAATAAGCCGCTGACGGGAGGTGCCAAGGCATGAAGGATATAATAAAGCCGATAGCTGTGCTCGGAGCAATTTGTCTTATTGTAACGGCACTTCTTGCTTATGTCAACAGTGTAACACAGCCGATAATCAAGGCGGCTGAGGAAGAGGCTGCCGCACAGGCAAGGGCAGAGGTGCTCAAGGAGGCTGAATCCTTTGAACTTATGGATATCAAAAACCTGCCTGAAGGAATCACTGAGGTCTATAAGGGCAGCGGTGACAGCGGGTATGTATTTATGATGACTCAAAAGGGATACGGCGGAGATATTAAGCTTATATGCGGTATTAAGAATGACGGTACGATAGAAGCCGTAAAAACTCTGTCGCACAGTGAAACAAGCGGTATAGGTTCCCGTGTTGTTGATAACGGAGCGGGCTACCATGAAAAATATGTAGGAAAGACAGCAGACGATTATCAGGGTGTTGACGCAATAACAGGTGCGACAATTTCCTCAACGGCATATAAAAAAGCTGTCGGAAGTGCATTTGAAGCATATAAAATTGTAAAGGGGGCAGAGTGATGAATACGATTAAGAATTTCACAAAGGGACTCATAAAAGAAAACCCGGTTCTGGTGCTTGTGCTCGGAACCTGTCCCACGCTTGCAACCTCAACAAGCGTTATTAATGCACTCGGTATGGGTGCTGCGGCAACGATAGTTCTTCTTTGCTCGAATATAGTAATATCGGCACTGAGAAAGGTTATACCGAATACGGTGCGTATTCCCTGTTATATTGTCCTTATTGCAGGTTTTGTAACAATGGTGCAGATGCTTGTCAAGGCATTTGCCCCGGCACTTGACGAATCACTCGGCATATATCTTCCGCTCATAGTTGTAAACTGTATAATACTCGGCAGAGCGGAAATGTTTGCAAATAAGAATAAAGTATTTGACTCCGCAATAGATGCCCTCGGAATGGGTGCGGGCTTTACACTTGCATTATTCCTTATGGCAACAATCCGTGAGGTTTTCGGCAACGGTACATTCTGCGGAATTGAAATACCTGTGCTTATAGATAATCATGTTTCAATTATGACGATGGCACCCGGAGGATTTTTCGTATTCGGTCTGCTTATTGCCGCAGTGAATAAATTTGCTAAGAATAAGCCGAAGAAAAAGAATTTCGGCTGTCAGGGCTGTCCGCAGGCTGAAATTTGCGGAAAGTCAGGCTGTGGTGAGAATGTAAAGGAGGCTGCTGAAAATGACTAAGCTTATCATAATATTGCTTTCGGCGGTATTTATAAATAACTATGTCCTGTCAAGATTTTTAGGAATATGTCCGTTCCTCGGAGTATCTAAAAAGCTCGATTCCGCTGTAGGTATGAGTATAGCTGTCATATTTGTGATGCTTATGGCGACTGCCGCAACCTACCCGATACAGATGTATCTGCTAAATCCGAATGACCTCGGATATTTGCAGACGATTGTGTTTATACTGGTTATCGCGGCACTGGTCCAACTTGTTGAAATTGTGCTTAAAAGATTCATGCCCGCACTTCATAAGTCTTTGGGTGTGTATCTCCCGCTGATAACGACAAACTGTGCCGTTTTGGGTGTTACCATACTCAACATAGATGAGAATTATACCTTTGTTGAGGCTATGGTTAATTCTCTCGGAAGCGGTCTGGGATTTTTCCTTGCAATGGTAATGTTTTCGGGTGTACGCTCCACAATAGAGGGAAGCGATATTCCGAAAAGCTTCAAAGGTCTGCCGATAACGCTTATTGCCGCAGCAATTACATCTCTGTCATTCCTCGGATTCGGCGGAGTTGTGGAAAATCTGTTCGGATAATGGAGGTGCCGTAAAAATGGATGCAATTCTTACAGCGGTTATCCCCGTTGTTATAATAGGTATAGTATGTGCGGCGGTGCTTGTGGTAGCGTCAAAGCTTATGGCAGTCAAGGAGGACGAAAGATTTCCTGCTGTCAGGGATTGTCTGCCGGGAGCAAACTGCGGAGCCTGCGGTTTTGCAGGCTGTGACGGTTACGCAAAAGCACTTTGCGAAAATCCCGATACACCGACGAATCTTTGTGTTCCGGGTGCGGATGCGGTATCAAGACAGATAAGCGATATCCTCGGGGTGGAATTTGCCGATGTTGTAGAAAAGGTAGCGGTTGTACACTGCGGGGGAGATTGCAGCAGGACAGAGGATAAATTCCGTTATGAGGGAATAAAGAGCTGTGCCGCCGCAAAGCTCATGTACGGCGGAAAGGGAAGCTGCAGCTACGGCTGTCTGGCACTCGGGGATTGTGCAAATGTCTGTCCGCAGGATGCAATATGCATTGAGGACGGGGTAGCAAGAGTAAATACAAGAAAGTGCATAGGCTGCGGACTTTGTGCCCGTACCTGTCCGAATAAGCTTATTTCACTTGTCGCCGATGTTGAAAGAGTGGTTGTGACTTGCAGCAATAAGGATAAGGGTGCAGCTACAAGAAAGGTATGTTCAAACGGATGTATCGGCTGTAAAAAGTGTGAAAAGGTATGTCCTATGGGTGCAATAACCGTAAAGGACAATGTTGCGGTTATTGATTACGACAAATGCACGGATTGTACGGATTTCGGCGTTTGTGCGAAAAACTGTACAGTCGGATGTATATTGGTAGCAGACCTTAGCGGAATGCACAGGGTAAAGGAATAATTACATGAATTATATCTGAGTGGGGAGTGATGCCGCATTATGAAGGCGATTGTTTATTTGCTGAGAAAAAATCTGAAGAATGCAATACTTGATACAATACGGCATCCTCTGAAATTTCTTTTGTATCTGTTCATAATTATCAGTATGGTATACGGTGCGATAATGGGTTTTGTTTCAAGTCCTGGCGATTCCTCTGTCAGCAATATTTTTGATATGCGTCTTTTAAAGGGTGCATATCTTGCCATACTTTTCTTTATAAGCATACCTATCCTGCTTAAGGGGCTGAGCTCGGGAACAAGCTTTTTTTCGCTCAGTGATGTAAACAATATATTTATTTCCCCAATATCTCCGAGACTTATCCTTATTTACGGAGTAGGCAGACGACTTGCGACCATGCTTGTGCTTGTTGTCACGTTTTCGGCATATGGCGGTATGGTTATAAATTTGTTTGATATAAGCGTGCCGCAGGCATTGCTGCTTATTTTTGGTATAGTTCTTATGCTTATAGTTGTCCAGCTTGCAACGCTTATGATATTCTGTCTTGCAAGTAATCATCCCACAAGAGCAGGAATAATGAAGTATATTATATATGCCGTTATATTTTTTACAATATGTACAGCATTGTATCATTTATTCAGCAGGGGAGTGACTCTCAATAATTTCCTTGACGCCATATCTCTGCCCGTGCTTGAATATGTACCGATAACAGGTTGGCTCCACGGTCTTATTTTTGCCGTTATGGAGGGTGATATGACAAAGTGTATTATATTTGCCGCACTCATGCTTCTTACGGTTGTGTTGAGTATAGTTGTGCTTATGAAGTCAAAGCTTGATTATTATGAGGATGTACTTTCCCGTGCAGAAAGCTACCACGAATTTCGCGAATCTATTCGTGAGGGAAAGATGAGCGATAAGGTCATGATGGGTGACAGAGAGATAAAACTCCGCAAAAAAGGAATAAAAAAGGGAAGCGGAGCAAGCACGATATTTTTCAAGCATATGCTTGAGGGAAGCAGGCGTTCAAGGTTTATATTTTTCAATATAAATACGTTTGTACTAATTTTTACAGCTTTTGTTATCGGTTTTGGGATACGGAGTGCGATTCCCGGTGTTGACACGACGATCATATATCTTGCTGCATTTATAATTCTTGCATATGTACAGTTTTTTTTCAGTGCATCGGGCGACTGGGTAAAGGAGCTGACGAAGCCTTATATATATCTTATACCCGACAGTGCCGTAAAGAAGCTTATCATGGCGGCTGCAACGGGTCTTATAAAGCCGTTCACAGACGGGATCATAACATTTTTACTTCTTGGTATTTTCATAGGCGGAAATCCGCTTGATATCATAGTATGTGCCCTTACCTACGGAAGCTTTGGCTGTTTGTACATATCTTCAAATATACTTGCACAGCGTATAGTAGGAGTTGACAGTTCGGGAGGTATATTCATTACATTTTATATGTCCGTTATAATAATGACTCTTTTGCCCGGAGTTATAGCAGGATTAATAGTATTATCATTATTTGCAGGTTCTTTAGGATTCATGGCAGCCACTCTTTTAGGAGCCCCCATACTCTTATGGAACATTATAGTATCCCTGATAATCTTTCTGACGTGCCGCAACCTCCTTGACAACACCCAATAGCGGCGTGCGGCGTGCCGCCGCTGTCATGTTCGCGGGGTCGCTCACTGCGTTCGCTTTGTTTTTTGTGGCGGTAAGTCTGTTTCCGCGATAGGTAGTTTGCCTGTCGGTGGGCGTTAGAAAGTGTCGAGAGCGGCTCTTGCGTGCCGCTCCGCAACTACAAATGACAAACTCATCTCTTGTTCATCAAGTAAATTTATGGTCGAGCTATAGATTAATTTCCCTGAGTAAATTAATTACGGATTGACAGTGCCGGCACGGCACCGGCGGCACGCCGCAAATGACAAAATTGTTGATAATATTAATCTATTGTGAATGTACGGAGGAATGTACCTAATGGATAATTACGGAGAAATTATTATATATCAGACTGAGGATGGTCTTACAAAAATTACTGTTAATATGAAAAATGAAACAGTGGGCTGTCGCTTGAACAGATGGCGGAGCTGTTTCAGAGAGATAAATCGACAATTTCAAGACACATAAAAAATATTTTTACCGAGGGAGAATTGGTACGAGAGGCAACTGTTGCAAATTTTGCAACAGTTAAAACTGAGGGCGACAGGCAGGTTGAACGTGATACTTGTATCGGGATATTTTGATTTGGCGGAAATCAATGCTATAGAACACAGACCTATGTATATGAGCGATTATATTTCTCAGTTGGACTTTATCCTGATGTCCGGAAACAGAAAGCTTCTTACCGGTGCATGAAACGTAAGCCATGAGCAGGCAATAAAAAAAGCAAAAGATGAATATAGGAAATATCAGAAAATAACTCTTTCACCTGTGGAAGAAGAATATCTGAAAAGTATAAAGTCCGTTGAAAAGGAAGTAAAGAAACGTAAAAAAATATCAAAATCTTAATCAGCCTTTTTATATGGCAGTGCAGTACGCAAAATCATGTACACCACGAACTCAATAGAAAGCGTCAATTCCAGTTTCCGCAAGGTAACAAAAAAAGGAGCCTTTCCGAGCGAAGATGCTCTTCTCAAGCTCCTTTATCTGCGTATTACCGAATTGTACAAAAAATGGAATAATCATCCTGTTGCTAACTGGGCTCTTGTCAGAAACCAACTTGCTATGGATGATGCTGTCCAGGAAAGAATTCTCAAGTACGAAAATTTTTAATATTTCTCTGTGAAATATATGGTGCAATTCTACATTGATAAAAATAACTTACACACTTTACTTGACAAACCCCACATTTTTGTCTTATACTTGAAAGACGATAAATTACTGTTATAAGGAGAAAGCAAACATGACCTACGAATCATATTCAGAACCTTTTTTTTATAAAAACGTTATTATTGATGTGACGTACTTAGACGCAAAAGAAGGCGATTCACTCGGATACCTATGCGGTTGTGATATCTGCGTATATCCAAACGGATATATTCATTTTAGTAACGCTTCTAAAGAACTTGAAAAACTGCATATTTCTGAGATAATTTTAGCCAGTGATAATATCAATAATTATGACCCTATGTATACTTTGGACATATCTATTACAACAGAAAGAAGAAAAATCTGTATAACATTTGACAATATAGAAACAAAATCAGAATGTTGGAAAGTCCTTGAAAAATTACATAAGAGCAAATCATAGCATTTTGATTTTGTGTCAGCAATTTATCAATGGTTTTCTGTTTAGCGGCTTGTATCAAAATCAGCAGGAACATAGAGATAATCTTGCAGACTTTGATACAAAGCCGAGGAAAAATTGAAAAGTGCGCTTTTGCAGTGTATGCTGCCGCTTGGGGTGTAAAATGAGTGCTGGAAGTGGATTTATTCACAATTTTTTGATGAGATGAATTGGA
>CANPXK010000104.1 GCA_947585965.1 uncultured Clostridia bacterium | reverse complement strand
CTGCGGCGGAAAAAATATACGGAGTAAGGCCGACAATTTATTATTCCGAAAAATCGGTAGATACTTCGGCAAAACCGGATCTGACCGACACAGCCGTATGGAAAACAGCAAAACCCGATAAGGTTAGTGCAATAGCGGTAGATTTCGGCAATTTAGAGATTTTGTCGGGCAAGAACCTATATGTAGAGGTGGTAATGGAATCCCCGGCGATTGGTGACGAAACAGTGTCAGACTTTACCATAACTGAGAATAAGTTTTCTTCATATTATGAATGTTATGATGAGGTGGGTCGTTATATAGGACCTCAGAGTCTTAATTCTACGGAGGTACCCGTTGAGGTTATTCCTTTTATGGGTACAATAAGAATAACAAAGCAGGACTCAACAAGCAAAGAGAAGTTACCCGGTGTAAAGTTTAATATATACCGCATGGAGGGAAGCACTCCCGACAAGACCAAGGATACCCTTGTGCAGGAGGGGCTGACGAGCAATCAGAGTGGTATTGCCGTAAGCGAGAGGCTGAAATACGGCAACTATTATATTGAGGAAACCGAAACACTGCTCGGATATAAAAAATCAGATAAGCTTATAGAGGTCACGCTTAACGATACAGAACCCGATAAGGTTGTAGAGGTAACTATTGATAACGACAGGAAACAGGGTCAGTTCACAATAACAAAAACCTCGGACAGAAATACTTCGGCAAAGCTGCAAGGAGCGAGGTTTGCGGTGTACCGTTCTGACGGAACACTGGTCCGTGACGGATATAAACCGGAGCTTGTAACGGATGTGAACGGTAAATTGGTAATTGACGGACTGCCGTGGGGAGAGTATTATGCCGTTGAAATTGAGGCGCCGAAGGGGTATAAAAAATCCGATAAGCAATATCCGTTCACTGTCAATGCGAATACTGATGCCGGACGTACGGAATCGGCAAATATTATAAACGAACAGATTCCGGCTAAGGCTACTCTGACTAAGTATGAAGTTCTTGAGGACGGTAAAACTGAGAAAAAAGTTCCGATAGATGGTGCAGGGTATGCTTTGTATGATTCGACGGATAAATTACTGGGAACATATATGACGGACGAGAACGGAAATATATATGTTGAAGATTTGACATTCGGTACATATTATTTCCTTGAGACTGTTGCGGCAGAGGGTTACGAAAAATTCTCAGGAAAGGTAGAATTTACCGTTGATGCCAAACATACGGACGTTGCACTCGGAGTTGTGACGAGAGATACTCGTATGACAGGTAAAATGTGGCTGCAAAAGGTTGACGATACGGGTGCATATGTTGCCGGGGCGGAATACGGACTTTTCCGAACTGATGACAATGTTCAGGTTGACAAAACAGGCAATCCATCGAGCGTAGTATTCACAACAAATAGTGAAGGCATTATTGAAGAGGAAGGCTTATGGTGGGGTGACTATTACCTCAAAGAGGTAAAGGCTCCTAAAGGCTATGAGCTTAACGAAACACATTATCCCGTTGTTGTAAACAGAAAGACGGTTAATAACAGAATAATTATAAATGCTGTCGATTCAAGGGCGAAAGGCATTGTTGAGCTTAAGAAAGTAGCAAAAGATGATAACAGCAGAACGCTTGAGGGAGCAGTATTCACTCTTTATAAGAGTGACGGAAGTATATATAAAGATGATATCAAAACAGGTGCAGACGGTACTGTGCGTGTTGAGGGAATAGAGTGGGGAAGTTATTACTTTGTTGAAAAGACTGCTCCGGCAGGATACGGACTCAATCCTGATAAGGTTCGTTTTTCCGTAAACTACCTGACGGCGGACAAGGTTCAGTATTTGACGGTTGAAGATCCCGAGATAAGCTGTGAATTGATTGTTACAAAGAGGATTCGCTCGGATCAGACGTTATTTGCACACGGCAATCCCACATTTACGTTTAAGATTGAGGGAAAGGACACAAGCGGAAAGCCGCACACCTATTTCAGAAATCTTGCCTTTACGGAGGACTACTGCAATGCCCATACGGACAGGGACAAATATGTCGAGCAGTCGATTGTTATATCCGGCTTGCCGCAGGGAACATGGACGGTAACTGAGGTTAAGACTATCAGATATACCGATACAACATGGGATAGTTTAAGCGGAAATGTTACAACATCCGCTCCGCAAGATCCGACATACAGACTTATAGGCAGTAACGATCTTAGTGCACACGTTCGCTTTACTAACTTGAAAGAAGTTCAGTCGTCAACGAGCCATAACTCAACTGTAACGAACGTTTTGAAGCGTTCACGTAAATACACCGGATTGGTTGCTGTATGGAATGGCAGAGTAATGTACGATACAAAACTCAACCGTTCATATTTGGATGTATATGCGGTTTATGATGACGGCTCACAGGTTAAGCTTCCGAATGATGCATATACTCTTAATCAAGAGGAGTTCGATGTAGGTGTTCAAGGCAGCTATACAATTACTGCGGAACATGAAGAGGATGGTGTTACTCACAGTGATTCATTTGAGATAACTGTTAATGTATATCCTCCGTTTACATGGGAGGTTCTCAGCGATGAGCCGTTTGAGGACACAGACGGTACGGAATATGACGGTACGGTCTACATTACGGGTTATACGGGCACTTCAACAGTTCTCAGCTTGCCTAAAAAGGTTACGGGTCTTAGGCAACTGACAGACAGAGGAGACAACCAATCAACAGGAACTATTACAGTAGATGAAAGCTATGGTGATAAGAATTTTAAGGTTGTTGAGGTAAGAGGTTACAGTATTGACCGTGGTAGTTGGACCGAGTATAAGCCGATGTATGGAGTACAGAATATAGAAACTCTTGTGATACCTGACAGTGTTGTGACGATAGGTGATAATGCATTCTATATTTGCAGCGGTTTGACAAGCTTGCAACTTGGAGAGAAGGTTGAAACTATCGGTTCGTTTGCGTTCAATTATTGCAGCAGTTTGACAGGCGAACTTGTGATACCTGACAGCGTTGTGACGATAGGTGATTATGCATTCTCTGATTGCAGCGGTTTGACAGGCGAACTTGTAATACCGAACAGTGTTGTGACGATAGGTTCGAGTGCATTTAATTATTGTAGCGGGTTGACAAGCTTGAAGCTCGGAGAGAAAGTTGAAACTATCGGTTCGTATGCATTCTATGAGTGTAAAAAATTGACAGGCGGACTTGAGATACCTGACAATGTTGTGACAATAGGTGATTATGCATTCTATGAGTGTGGAAACTTGACAAGCTTGAAACTTGGAGAGAAGGTTGAGACTATCGCTGAGGGAGCATTCCGGAACTGCAGCGGTTTGACAGGCGGACTTGAGATACCTAACAGTGTTGTGACAATAGGTGATTATGCATTCTATGAGTGTGGAAACTTGACAAGCTTGCAACTTGGAGAGAAGGTTGAAACTATCGGTTCGTATGCATTCTATAGGTGTAGCAACTTGACAGGCGAACTTGTGATACCTGACAGTGTTGTGACGATAGGTGATTATGCATTCTATGAGTGTAGCAACTTGACAGGCGGACTTGAGATACCTAACAGTGTTGTGACAATAGGTTCGAGTGCATTCGAAAAATGTAGCGGTTTGACAGGCTTGCAACTCGGAGAGAAGGTTGAAACTATCGGTTCGCATGCATTCTATGAGTGTAGCAACTTGACAGGCGAACTTGTGATACCGGACAGTGTTGTGACGATAGGTGATTATGCATTCTTTGCTTGCGACCTTGAAAGCTTGGAACTCGGAGAGAAGGTTGAGACTATCGCTGAGGGAGCATTCCGGGAATGCTTCTGGTTGAGAGGCGGACTTGTGATACCTGACAGTGTTGTGACAATAGGTGATTATGCATTCTATAAAGTACCATTGATAAGCTTGAAACTCGGAGAGAAGGTTGAAACTATCGGTTCGCATGCATTCCATGTAACCTCAAATCCCACATTGAGAGGCGAACTTGTGATACCTGACAGTGTTGTGACGATAGGTGATTATGCATTCGCTTATTGCGCCGGTTTGACAGGCGAACTCGTGATACCGGACAATGTTGTGACGATAGGTGATTTTGCATTCGAACAATGTGGTTTTACAGATTTGAAACTCGGAGAGAAAGTTGAAACTATCGGTAGGCGAGCATTTTGTAGTTGCTCGAGATCGGCAAGCTTGAAACTCGGGGAGAATGTTAAAACTATCGGTCAGATGGCATTCGCTAATTGCAGGCTTCTAACAGGCGAGGTTAAAGTACCGCAGAGTGTGGAAACCATAGATAGCAGTGCGTTCAGTGGTTGCATAAATCTGACAGGTCTTACTTTATCAGGAACGAATTTGGTAAAAATAGGAAGTTCGGCTTTCAGTGGCTGTAAAAGTATAACCGGAAAAGTGGAAGTACCACAGAGTGTGGAAACCATAGGAAACAATGCGTTCAGTGGAACAAATTGTAACCCCTTGCGGCTGCCGAGTAAATTCAAGCCGAACACATACGGCTGCAGCGGAACAGTAGAATATTACGACTGATAAACAGACTGAATTTCGTCCGCCCACTCCAGGTGGGCGGACGAAAGAATATAAAGGAAGTTTTTATGAAAAAAATAACTGCTATTTTATCATATATTATGATAGGTATACTTGCGGTGTGTCTGATTTCCGCAGTGAACCTGAGATTTATATATAGTGCGGAATTTAAGACTGTACTGACACCCTCAATGGAACCCGAGCTGCCCGTGGGAAGTATGATAGTGATACTCCCAACAGAATATGACAGGCTGCAAAAGGGCGACGATATAACATATGTGCGTGACGAAAGCCTGACCCTCGTGACCCGCAGAATAGTGAAAAAATACGATAAAACACAATACCTGATAACAAAAGGTATTGCAAACGATATGAGCGACCGCCCTGTATCTTATAAAAATGTGGTGGGAAAGGTCTGCCTTTGCATACCCCTCCTCGGGTACTTTCTTATATGGGCAAAAACCGTGTGGGGAAAAATAACGGTGGTCGTGCTGATAACCGCCCTGACGACCCTCTGCCTTATGCGACACAGCCATAAGAGAAAAAACAGAAGGTCGGAAAAAAACAAAACCAAAGACGGTATATCCGCTGATAATAATACATAAAAAGGAGTTTTGAGCCATGAAAACAAAAAAATCTAAAATTGCTAAAATAATTGCGGGAGCGGTTTCTTTGACAGTAGTTGCCGCTGTTGCCGCCGGAGGAACATTTGCATTCCTCTCCGCCCGTACAGAGGAAAAGATAAATAATTTTTCCTTTGATGTAGATTCCCTCAATGCAAACCTGACCGAAACCGAATGGAACGGCATTGCGGATTATGACGACGACGGTACGCCGATATACGGATATAACGGCAACAGAGCAATATACGGCTATGTTGGCGGCGATATAAGCAGACCCGTATATGATAAAACCGCCGCCGGAGCAGGAACACGCCCGACAACAGACACAAGGGGAGATAAAATAACCTACGGCGACACGGCATCAAAAAATATGATACCCGGAGCCGAGGCTGCGAAAAACCCCGTTATTACCAACATCGGAACGGTTTGTAACGAATGGGTGGCGGCAAAAATAACCTTTGTATACGGCGGCGGGAAAAATAAGGGAAAACCCCTCAGTCTTGTTGACATTCAGCGCATTTCCGATATAATATCTATAGACTATAATATCGGCGCGAGTGATAAGTGGGAGCGTATCTCCGGCAGCGAGAACACAGTTTCACAGGTCTTTTACTACAAAGAAATTCTTAACATAAGGAAAAATAAATCCCAGCCGAAAATCAACGGAGATAAGACCGAGCCGATTTTCACAACCGTAAAGTTTAAGGATACGGCAACAAATGAGGATGTCGAATACCTCAGAAGTATAGGCGGCTTCTATATCTATATAGAGGGCTTCGCCGCACAGGAGGAGGCAGGAAAGAATTATGAGGAATTTAAAGAATGGGGAATGAATGATAATGTAGAATTCACCCACACCCCAACAGATGAAAACCCGCTGGAACTGTCGTGAGTATAAAAGGAGATTTATTATTATGAAAAAACGTATTATTATTGGTATTCTTAGCATTTCGGTTATTATCGCTCTTTCAATCGGAGGAACACTTGCGTTTCTGACCGATTCCGAGGATGTTGTCAACAGGTTTGACATGGGCGACCTCGATATTGAAATAGCCGAACCGAACTGGCACGAAACGGACGGAGAAAACCTCGTCCCCGGAACAACGAGGCTGAAAGACCCGACAATCACAAATATTCAAAGTGACAGCTATATGCGTGCTGTAATGCAGATAGTTGACGATGCCGAAACCATACCCAACCCGGCATATCAGGACGAGTCACAAACACCCGGAGTTGCCAAAACTATAGATAACCCGAACTACGGCAAGGTGATAACGGATTCCGCCCGTGCGGAGAAGATATTGAAGCTTGTGCATTTTGACAGCACATATAATGCCGCAGGTGAGCCGGTAACAAAAAATATCGTACCGGGGAAGATGTATACGCTTTCCGAGCTCGGCTCATACCCGACAGTAAACGAAACGAATTTTACATATGATTCGTCCAAATCCTCCACGGGAACATATTACTACAACTATAAGGGAATATTCCCGAAAGACGGTACGGCTGTATTGTTTACGAACGTTGTCATCCCGAAAGACTTCAGCAGGAATGATTTAAAGCTCCTCGGAAAATTTCAGATAAAGGTAACGGCACAGGCGATACAATCGGAGAATTTCACAAATGCCGAAGAAGCGTTTGCCGCCCTTGACGAGGAAGAAAAAGCCGGAACGCTGGAGAAAAATTACAAGTCAAATTAATAACTTATAGTTAGCAAAACGTCAGTTTTAGATCAAGCCTTTTTCAAAAGGCTTGCGGTTTCCAAAGGCAGAGCCTTTGGTCGCCGTCCGCAGACGGCGAAATCCCCTAAATCCACGTTTGAGCCACAGACTAATTTACCTGAGTAAATTAATTAAGAACCGGACAGCGGCGGCACGCCGCCCGAGGTGCTGTTTGTTTTCATTTCGGGATGTTGATTCAGAATGATTCCGGCTTCTGTGAGACGTACCGCAAAAGAAAATTGATGGCATTGTGTCATTGTTGCCTATTTGTATGTTCGGCATTATGTCGTTTCGCATTCGTGAAACGACACAGGCGAAATTCCGGACGTGCGGAGAGGTTTGCAGGATGAAGTTGAGTGCGGTTTTCGGATCGCTTCTTAACTTGGGGGACATTCTGCGATATTGGGGCGGTGTGCCGCTGCTGTCCGCTTTTACTAAAAATAAGGTATGAAATCAGGTGACGGATCAATGAAAAAAAGAATAATAATTCCTGCTCTGTGCCTGATTTCATTGGCTCTGTTTCTGATTTCCGGCAGTCTTACATTCGCCTCATGGTACGTCCGCAGCGAAACTGTGAATAAACTCACAACCGCAGGCGTCTCCGGAAAGGTTACGGAAGAATATGAACAGGACAGAACGGTCTACCCCGGCAGTCGGGTCAATAAAAAAGTACAGGTGAAAAATACGGGTAATGCTGATGTCATGGTAAGAGTGCATATAGAAAAGGTGTGGGGCGACAGCCGTGATAAAAACGGCAGAGTAATACCGAATACGACACTGAGCACGGATAATATAAAAATCTCATTCCACACCGAAAACTGGCTCCTCCGTGATGACGGATATTATTACTATATGTCTGTGCTTGCCCCCGGAGAAACGACTCCGAGCCTTTTTGACGGCTTTACAATAGACGGCAAAAAGACAAACGGAAAATATAAAAATAAAAATGCCGATATTATAGTGCGAATGGAAATGGTTCAGGCTGAATATCACGGTCTTTCATATTGGGGTACATCATTCGCCGAGCTTGGTATTACATACAAGGGAACAGAGCATATCCCGATAATGACAACTGCGGAGTTCAATAACCCGACAGACGGATTTACATTCACTGCTAACGGCGGCGACCTTTTCTCCGAATTTAAAAACCTTACCCGTGGAGATTGCCGCAGTCAGTTCATATCCGTTGCAAATAATTGGGACAGAAAAACCGAGATTTTCCTTTCCGCCGAATATATTGACCAAAGCTACGCCACAGAGGATAATTATAAAAGTATAATTGACCTCCTGCATAAATATGCCATAATTAATATTACGGATCAATACGGCACCCTTATATATTCCGGTCCGGTTTACGGAAATACGGATATAGATTCACAGGGTACAAATTCAATGAAATACCCGATAAGTCTCGGAACATTTTTCCCCGGAGAGGCAAAATATCTTAATGTGAGTCTGTATATTGATACAGCCATGGACGATAACTGCAACGATCTTCTGGCACTTGTCAAATGGGTATTCACAGCACAGAACAGCAGTACGGATGCCGGTGATCCCTATGGGGGCAGCGGCGGTTTATGGGGCGGCGATTTTTATACATTTCTCACAGGAGAACAAGGACAACCATTACTCTATGCCGTAATTACGCTTCTTTCGGGTGTTTTATTTATAATTCTTGCCAAGAAAAACAGAAAAAACAAAGCATAAAAAATCCGCTCCGATATGTTTTCGGGGCGTTTTTTTTACTCGGATATCATACAAAATTACTTTTACATTCATTTTACGATAGAATGGTAATGGATTTGATATCTCCGCTGTATCATATGGTTGCAGCCGAAAAGGCGGAAATTAATATGTAAAAGGAGATAATCAGAAATGAGAAAAACGAAAATGAAAAGCAGGATTGCAGCACTGAGCCTTGCAGCCGTATTTGCAATTGCGGCATTTGCAGGCTGCTCAGAGGAAAAAAGCGGCACAGTTGCCACGGACGGTTCGACATCTATGGAGGAAGTTATAAACGTACTCGGTGAGAAGTTTATGGAGGATAATAAGGGTATAACGTTCACCTATAATCCGACAGGTTCGGGCACGGGCATAAAAGCGGTTCAGGAGGGAAGATGTGATATAGGTCTTTCAAGCCGCAGCCTTAAGCAGGAAGAAAAGGACAGCGGTCTTACAGAAACAGTGCTTGCACTCGATGGAATTGCAATAATTGTAAACCCGCAGAATACGGTAGAGGATCTGACGGTTGAACAGATAGCATCAATATTCAAGGGAGAGATCACAAACTGGAAGGATATAGGCGGAAGTGATGGAGATATTGTACTCATAGGAAGAGAAGCAGGAAGCGGAACCCGTGACGGCTTTGAATCCATCACAGGTACAGAGGGTGCCATTAAATACGGACAGGAGCTTACGTCAAC
>CANPXK010000103.1 GCA_947585965.1 uncultured Clostridia bacterium | reverse complement strand
TATTACCTCACCCCACATTATTATACACCTTCCCTTCGGATTTTTAAATAGGTTTTCTTATTTGTCGTTTACTATAGTATTAACAAAATATTCACGGATAATATTATAGTTAAGGATAGCGAGATAAAAATGGTAAATATTAAGTTTAACTTTCACGATAGTATAATTGAAAATATTGATTATATACATAACAAAAAAGAGTTAAAACTAAAAATATACTTATGTAACTGGAAACAAAAGGATTATCAGGACGGTGATCCTGAAATGATAGAATTATGTTTGATTTTTCACGATGTAAAATCATTTGAAACTGAAAGTAGTAAGGATGTTTATATTAATGGGGAGATAATTGAAGTAAAACAAATTGATAGTAACACGTTAAAATTTATAGTTCTTTCTGACACTGATACAAAGAATATTACAATATCAGCACGAGAAGTAAGTTACTTTTATTACTGATCTTACGTAGTCAGGAGCATTTGTTATTTTTAGGTATTAAAAATGTAATTGTATTAATTTTACTTTATGAAATGACAGCTTATGTATAACTGGTGAGAGGTTTGCTTATGGGAAAACAAATACGTTTCTACATATCTAATGATTCAAAGATGGATTTCATTAACTACGTTTTTTCGCTAGGTTATAGGGTTTTTTCTGAGAAATATTTTCCTAATACAGGTAGTCAATGTATCGAACACATTGACAATGATACTATTGATGATTGGCACTTGATTTTTTACAAAGATTCTTACGGGAAATTATGTTATAATGAAAATCAATATAACAGAGTGGATGTAGTGCATAGCCCTGTTGTAGAGTTTATGGACACGATTATTCATAATAAAGGTAACTATATTTCTGATGGACGAATTTGGATTAGCAATAAAAATGTCTTTGATGGGGAGTGTGCTCGGGAATGTTTTACATCAGACTACACTAAGTTGGTAAAATGGATTAAGAAAAATATTCCAAGGCAAGAATATTTCAATGGAAAGCAAGTATTAAAAGGTTACATAGACGATGAATTAAAGGATATATATGAACATAAGTACAGATTGATTTGATAGTGTAAAATTTGATTGGGTTACTGGCAGAAATTTAGATTTCCTTTCTGTAATCTTAATCTCTGTTATGCGGTGTATGTTGTTCCTTTAATAATGGGCGATATAGTATTGCAACAGTTCTTTGCAGGACGGAGTACCGGACAGCAGCACGGTGGTGTCAGAGGTCGGATGCTCAATTATTGGTTAGCCTCCTGCTTGTTTATGTAATATATATCTACAATGTTTAATTTACCGTATGGAAAACTATATAAAAATATGGAATTTTATATAGAAAAGTGAAACGATAATTACAATTCTGAAATTATAACAACATCAAAAACTCCGCATGATTACTGACTTTCATGTAACCATGCGGAGTTTACTTTTATGCCGATGGCGGGACTTGAACCCGCACGCCGTCGCCGGCAATGGATTTTGAGTCCACCTCGTCTGCCAATTCCAACACATCGGCTTATCGGGAACGCTGAAACACGTCCAAGAACCATTATATATTACAATGTACGCAATGTCAATAAAAAACAATATAAAAATATATATTTCACTTTGCTTCATTTTTTATATTGACACACGTTTTATAAGGTTATATAATTGTAGTTGACAAAAGTATGTTTTCCGTTGAGGAATGATTTTAAATTACGAGGCAGTTATATGGGTACGAATAATAAAAAAGAGGACAACAAGGAAATAAAGAATTATCAGAGAATAAAAGCTTCACCGGAAATCGGTCTGACATCCGAGCAGGCAACAGAGCGTATGTGGCAGGGGCTTAATAATGTCAATACACAGCCGAAAAGCAAAAGTATAAAGCGTATATTCTATGATAATATAGTAACACTGTTTAATATTTTAAACATAATCCTCGGAATAGCGGTGTTTGCGGTCGGCTCGTACCGTAATCTGCTTTTTCTCGGTGTAATGTTTTTCAATACTGTAATAGGCATTATTCAGGAAATAAGGGCAAAAAAAGCTATAGATAAGCTTTCAATAGTGTCGGCGACCCGAGCAGTTGTCGTAAGGGACGGTGAAAAACATACAATAAATGCCGAAGATGTTGTGCTTGACGATATAGTGGAGTTTTCACAGGGTAATCAGATATCAGTGGATTCAATACTTATTTCGGGAGAATGTGATGTCAATGAGTCATTTCTTACCGGAGAATCGGATGCTGTACATAAAAAAGAGGGCGATATCATATATTCGGGAAGCTTCGTAATCAGCGGAAAATGCCTTGCAAGAGTAGAGCACGTCGGAGCCGATAACTATGCATCAAAGATATCGGCGGAAGCAAAATACGTAAAAAAGGTAAATTCGGAGATAATGATAACGCTGAAAACCATTATAAAGTATCTGACTTTTGTTATTCTGCCGCTGACGGCAGTGTTGTTTATAAGGCAGTATTTTGTAGACTATGATGCAAGCCAATCTGTAGTGACGTTGTTCGGAACGATAAGTTTTCATTTGCAGGACGTAGTTGTGTCATGTGTGGCATCGGTTACAAGTATCATACCGGAGGGACTTATGCTTCTGACGAGTACGGTGCTTGCCGTGGGTGTGATACGACTTTCAAAATATAAGGTACTGGTTCAGGAACTGTACTGTATAGAAACACTTGCACGTGTGGATGTGCTTTGTCTTGATAAGACGGGCACGATAACAGAGGGCTGTATGGAGGTTGCGGACATAGTACCGTATGGTGATTATGAGAAGGAAAATCTTGAGGATATATTATGCGCCCTCACAAGCTCACTTGATGATACAAACGCAACGTTCATGGCATTGCATGACAAATTCGGCGAAGGAAGCCATCTGAAGGCGGACAGGGTCATACCATTTTCCTCTGAGAAGAAATGGTCGGGAGCACATTTTGAGGAATATGGTTCATGCATAATGGGTGCGGCTGAATTTATACTGGAAGAGATTCCTTCCGACCTCAGACAGCTGCTCGATGGTTATTCAAGAAATTACAGAGCTGTTTTAGTAGCATATTCCGAAAAGGATTTTAACGGAAAGGATCTTCCGGATGATATCAGGGTTGCGGGCATAGCACTGCTAAATGACAAGATAAGAGCAGAGGCTCCGCAGACATTAAGGTATTTTGCCGAGCAGAATGTCGATGTAAAGATAATATCCGGAGATAATCCCATAACGGTATCGGATGTTGCAAGGAGAGCCGATGTTAAGGGATATGAAAAATATGTTGATGCAACAACACTTAAGAGTGATGAGGATATCCGTGAAGCTGTTGAAAAATATACAGTATTCGGAAGAGTGACACCGGCTCAGAAAAAGAAATTTGTCATAGCACTGAAAGAAATGGGACATACGGTAGCTATGACAGGTGACGGAGTAAATGATGTTCTTGCTCTCAAGGAGGCAGATTGCAGTATAGCAATGGCGGCGGGCAGTGATGCGGCGAGGAGTGTATCACAGCTTGTACTGTTGGATTCAAATTTTGCGTCAATGCCGAAGGTTGTAGCGGAAGGCAGGCGTTCCATAAATAATATACAAAGGTCTGCAACACTTTTTATAGCCAAGACTTTATTTTCAATATTGCTTGCTCTGTTGTATATATTTGTCAGTGCACAGTATCCGTTTATGCCTATACAGTACACACTTATAAATGCCTTTACAATCGGTACACCGTCTCTTATTCTTGCACTTGAACCGAATAAGGACAGGATAAAGGGCGTGTTTCTGTTTAATATCCTTAAAAATGCCCTGCCTGCGGCAATAACCATAGTATTGAGTATAGTCATGTGTATAATTTCACAAAGAGTATTTTTACTCACGGATATGGAATATTCCACACTATGTGTATGCATACTTGCCGTTGCCTCCATGATGCTGTTATTCAAAATATCAATCCCATTTAATGCGTTGCGTACAGCATTGTTTATTGTTATGGGCGGAGGACTTATGGTAGGTTTATTATGTTTCCGTGACTTTTACGGAATTAACATTTTCAGCATATCAACATTCAGTATCAAACTGATTATTATACTTTGTGTGATGTTTGTAATATCGCTTACTATATTCATAGCCTTAACGCGGGTCGTAGACAGATATTCACCCGCACTCGAAAAGCGTATAGAAAATGAACGTATTTTGAGGAAAACAAAAGAAAAGGTTGAAATTTAATCAACAAAAGAAGCCTCTGAGCATATCATGTATAAGATTATGCATAGGAGGCTTTTTGTATGGGTTGCTGCAGGGTTGCCGAGCTTCGGCATAAAGAGGTAATAGACAGGCAGAGCGGCTGTCGGCTGGGGTATGTTGACGATGTTGAGATTGACACTGTTTCAGCGAGGCTTATGTCGATAATTATATACGGAAGACCGAGATTTTTCGGATTATTCGGCAGATGTGAGGATTTTGTTATACGTTGGGACAACATAGAGCTAATTGGAGAGGACACCATAATAGTAAAGCAAAGTCCGCCGCCCAAATACAGAAAGTCCCGTTTTAATTTCCCCTTCCTAAACATACCCAATTAGCATCGGACGGCGTGCCCCCGCTGTCATATTCGCGGGCGGCGTGCCGCCGCTGTCGTGTTCGCGGTTTCGCTCACTACGTTCGCTTTGTTTATAGTGGAGGGCAGTCCGTTCCCGCGATAGGTAGTTTGCCTGTCGGTGTGCGTAAGAGAGTGTCGAGAGCGGCTCTTGCGAGCCGCTCCGCAGACAGAAATGACAAACTTATCTGTTGTTCATCAGGTAAATTAATGGTCGAGCAAAAAATTAATTGACTTGAGTAAAATAATTACGGATTGACAGCGGCGGCACGCCGCCGGCACGGCACCGGACTGTTTTTCAATTCACCTCTTGCTCAGGCGTGAAGGATTAGAGATTTCGTCGTCTGCGGACGGCAACCAAAGGCTCTGCCTTTGGAATCCGCAAGCCTTTTAAAAAAGGCTTGACCTAAAACTACTGTTTTACCATCAACATTCTTACGGCGGAGCGGCTCGCAGAGTCGCTCTCGACATTTTCTCACGCCCACCGACAGGTAAACTAACCATCGCGGAAACGGACTACCCTCCACTATAAACAAAGCGAACGCAGTGAGCGATCCCGCGAACATGACAGTGCCGGCACGGCACCGGATTGACAAATCATTTTAAAGATGATAATATATAGTCGAGAGTGCTACACAAAGTGGTAGGCGGTTTTCTCCCGTAAGGGAGGTGATAACTTGTGTCAATTTCCGAATTGTATCAATTCGTGATTATGATGACAGGTGTTATCGCACTTGTATATCAGATCGTTAAAGATCATTATAACAAGAAATAAGTTTTTTACATAAAAAAGTAAGAAACACCGCCCAACTCCCATTTGGCGGTGTTTCTTTAAACCTGACTAAATTGGAGAAACCGCTTACTGTGCGGTACTCTCTTTAATATAATATTACATCAGAATTTATGAAATGTCAAGAGGCAATTCGCGGCGGGCGGGGTGCCCCCGCTGTCATGTTCGCGGCGGGGGTGCCCCCGCGGGCAATTCGCGGCGGCGTGCCGCCGCTGTCATGATCGCGGGGTCGCTCACTTGCGTTCGCTTTGACTGTTTTGGCGGTAAGTCTGTTTCCGCGATAATTAGTTTGCCTGACGGTGGGTGGTAGAAAGTGTCGAGAGCGGCTCCGGGGAGCCGCTCCGCAGACAGAAATGACAAACTCATCTCTTATTCATCGAGTAAATTCATTGTCGAGCCATAGATTAATTGACCTGAAAAAACTAATTACGAAACGACAGTGTCGGCACGGCACCGGAGGCACGCCGCCGAGATTAGTTTGTAAAGGCATTGACAAGGGGACGCCCTCTCGCAGGTCGGCCCCTCTTGCCCAGGCGTGAAGGATTAGAGATTTCGTCGTCTGCGGACGGCGACCAAAGGCTCTGCCTTTGGAATCCGCAAGCCTTTTAAAAAAAGCTTGACCTAAAACTACTGTTTTACCATCAACATTCTTACGGCGGAGCGGCTCGCAGAGCCGCTCTCGACACCCTCCTACGCACACCGACAGGCAAACTAACCATCGCGGGCGGCGTGCCGCCGCTGTCAGTTCGTAACTACTTTACTCAGGCAAATTAATCTATGGCTCGACCGTAAATTTACCCGATGAACAAGCGATAAGTTTGTCATTTGTAGATGCGGAACGGCTCGCAGAGCCGCTCTCGACATTTTCTCACGCCCACCGACAGGCAAACTAACCATCGCGGAAACAGACTACCCTCCACTATAAACAAAGCGAACGCAGTGAGCGACCCCGCGAACATGACAGCGGCGGCACGCCGCTTGTGTTGACAAAGTAGTATTCTTCGTTTATAATAAAAGTAACATTATGAAGACATATGTTTTCATGATGTGAGAAGTTTATTATGCTGCCGGAGCAAAATTTGCAAAGGAAAAAACAATTAATGCAGGACTTGAAATACCGAGAGAAAAGGATTTGTCCGCCGTGACTGCCCGTGAGATCGGGGAACGGTTCGGCAGCTCCATACGTCCGGTATTTACGGTTTTCGAGAGCATAAACGAGGTGATATGCGGAATCAAAAACAAAGCAAGAGAAATATATACAGGATATGTAAGAAGTTAACTTTAACAAAATACAGCACTCATGGGTGGTTTTTAAATTATTCAAAATATGATAGCATTAATCAAAATATGTTTATTAACCGGATTTCGTATTTTGTATAAATATGTCAATTGAGTGTTGTGTAAAAAAATGTTTTAATGAAAAGGAGCGTAACAAAATGATTAAAAAAATTACGGCGGCAGTATTTGCTGCGGTTTGTCTTTCATCAGTATGTCTTAGCGGCTGCAAAAACGGTCAGGAACCTGCTCAGTCGTCTGCCCCGTCACAGACTGAATCTGTCGTCAGTACCATGAGCGATACGGAATCCTCACAGGCGGATGTTCAGGAGAGTAAGACCGAATACAAGCAGGAGAGCAAGACTGACCCCGAGCAGGAAAAGATAAATATTGCCACTAAGGAAATTAATATATTGAATGAATATAAGCGTAATATCCCCGAGGTAAGGGAGATTGATTTCGTAAGATATGATCTTGATGGTACTGTTGAACCGAACCGGGAGAGGTACAACAAAGGAAAGGTATACTTTGTTGATGCCGTTATTCGAGATATAAATGAAGACGGGCATTATGAAATGATCGTCAAATACGATTGCCGTAGCTTATGGTCTCTAGTAATGCAAGGAAGAAATGAAGATGTATATCAGCCGACATCATATGTATATGATATTGTTTCTGTGGTAAATGACAAGGCAGTGGAAACAGAGCATTATATTAACGAGGACGGATGGCTTGACTGCGGTCCACAAGTATAAGGAGATGAGAAAAATGAAATTTAAACGTTTTTTGGCAGGCATTTTATGTTGTACCCTTATAACGACAGTTATATCAATCTATGGCAATAATGCTGCAGCCTGGAATGATGAATATGATATTATTAAATATGATACTCATATAATGACAGCAATTTATTATGACCCATCATCAAAAGACATATATATGACGGGAAAGTATTATAATAATCGAGCACTGTCAGATCGGACATACAGATACCGGTTCTACAAATTGAACAGTGATAAAACATGTAAAATGGAGAAACAACTTGCCCTTAGCCTAGGAGAGAATAACGATGGCATATTCTATATTAATAATAACAGTTGCAGCAAGTCTGAATTTGACGAGGAGTTTTTTGAATACGAAAATAATTACAAGAGAGTTGATGCAGATGCCGGTATGACAGAATTCGAATACAATTATAATCTAAGGGTTGATTCTGATTATAGTTTTATTAATAAAATACAGTTGTCTGTCGGTGACAGTACAATGCTTAAGTCAAAGTTTATACCAACAGATAATAATATAAGTGTTAATTGGAAAAGCAGTGACTCGTCCGTTGCAGAAGTTGACAATAACGGAAAAATAACGGCAAAATCAGGCGGAAGCTGCACAGTATCGGCATATATTTCGGGTGTGGAGAATAATATCACAGAATATACCGTAACCGTAGAGGGTGATCAGGTGGGAATTGATGAATCTGCCGATAATCAGGTGGAAATTTATGATGCAGCCGATAATCAAGTGAGAATTAAGGATGCCGCCGTAGAATTTGCAATGGACAAAGGAGCCTTTGACGAAACAGCAGAATATGCAGTTGTTGATATTGACGGTGACAAGGAGCTTGAACTGTTGATGACAACAGTTGAAGGAAATTTTAAAACGTTGGAAGTATATGAATATGATAATACTACCGATGATTTTGAATTAAAGGGATCAACAAAAGATACATACAATGCTTGGTTAGCCGGTCATTATATTACTACACTTTATAAAATTATAAATGACAAGTTATATGTTATGAACTATTCCGGCGGTTTGTGGTTGTCAAGAGTATCAAATCAATTGCTTGTCAAAGAATTTGATGGAATTAATTTTAATGATATTAGTGATATTGGGTTCGAAGCAATTATAATTGACAAAACCTCCGATAATGAAAACGAAAGCGATTACTACCAAGGACCCGAGGATAATGATGGGCTTGAGATCACACCATTCACGCCGGATAATGCATTTCCTCCGACATATACTATTAACGATGAAGAATGTACCGAGGATGAGTATAATGCAAAAAGATATGAATATCTCGGCGGTGAAATGGTACCATCCGAAGATGAAAAGGAAAGAGCCTCGAATATAGTTTTTGTAAGCTGTGATACGGACATAAGAGATAATAATGTGATTGGCGACAGCGACTGTCGTCTGCTTACAAGAGATGAACTGTCAGGATATACTTCAAGTGAGCTTGCCGATGCCATAAACGAAATTTATGCCCGACACGGACTTATTTTCGAGGACGAAGAAGTTTCACACTTCTTCTATCATAAACCCTACTACAAACCTCAGATTGAATCAGCAGAAAATATATCGTTTAATTATTACGAGGACGAAAACATCAAAACAATGGTTGCTGTAAGAAATTCAATGTAATATCGGGCGGCGGCGGCGGGGGAGCCCCCGGCGGCGTGCCGCCGCTGTCCGGTTCGCGTTTTCGCTCACTTCGTTCGCTTTGATTGTTGTGGTGGGCAGTCTGTTTCCGCGATGGTTAGTTTACCTGCCGGTGTGGGGTAGAAAGTGTCGAGAGCGGCTCCGGGGAGCCGCTCCGCATCTACAATTGACAAACTCATCTCTTATTCATCGAGTAAATTCATTGTCGAGCCATAGATTAATTGACCTGAAAAAACTAATTACGAAACGACAGTG
>CANPXK010000102.1 GCA_947585965.1 uncultured Clostridia bacterium | reverse complement strand
TGGGGTGATATTATATATTATTCAAAAATATTCTTAAAAAATGAAACTGAATTTAACGAATATATTAAATCTCTTGTCAAAACATATGGTAAAAACAACATACCTCTTGAACAAGCTTTAGATTTCAAATTTGAGTGGGAGTTTTTACTTTTACCAAGTGATTAACATACAATTCATTTACAGAAATTTTATTGTACAGCCTGTACGATATAGTACAGCGAAGATCTTACCACTTTGCTCTTATATAAGCTTGCCCCTTTGGTATGAGGGCGGTAATAATATACCAAAAAATGGCAAAAAGCTCAAATAGATAGAAGTATAATAATTATATAACACTACACAATAAGCATTAATAATTGTATTTTAATACAAAATAGCAAAAAAAACGGTTGATAAGCGACAAAAATCGCAGAAAAACGTTAAAATTGTAATTTTAGTGTTGAAAATTGTTAATAGGGAGTGTATAATATAACTAAAATGTATTTGTTGTACTTTTTAGCGAAGTTGTTTCGATGGGGTGATGGTGTGGTTACTTTAACAGATGATAGAAAGAAAGAAATAGCCGAAATAGCTCAAAAAATTATAATGAAAAATGAAATCAATCCCTTTAACTTTGATTTGGTGAGGTATCTTTCTGAGTATGAAAATTTTGAAATTCAACTTCAATTAATTGATGATGATACGACTGGTCTTTTATTTGTTGATGATAAAGATTTAATCCCCAAAACTAACTCACACAGATTAATTGTTGTAAATCAAAGATTAATAAATGATGATGAATTTATTCAAAAAAGACGTTTCATCTGTGCTCATGAATACGGTCATTATATTCTACATAAGGGTAAATCCCCACAATTTGCAAAGAGAGATACTCATAATAAAGATGATGAGGAAGAATTGGAAGCAGAATATTTTGCGTATTGTTTGTTAATGCCTGAAAACCAATTAAAATATCTTTTTAATCTAAATAGAAAAACTATTGAGATAATAAAAAATAAATGTAATATGAATGACATTGATATCGTGTCAGTATTGTTTAATGTTTCAAAGAAAAAAGCATATAATAGGTTAAATGAACTGGGAATGTTACCTGATGTATAATTGGTTTGAAAAAATAAAAGATCGATTTTCGTATCGAAAGCAATCAGGAAGAACAAGCAAGGCAAGAAAATCAAGTACATTATCAACAGAAAACAATCATCTATCAACAAGCTCTCAAAAAGCGGACAATACGCAGCAAAAAAGAGAGAACATGAAAAATCTTCTGTTCGCTGCAAGGTTGAACACGTTTTTGCAGTTGTAAAAAGACTTTTTGGTTATCGGAAAACACGATACCATGGTCTGCAAAGACGGATGCTTAAAAGCTATATCATATTCGCACTGGCGAATCTTTATTTGGCTGACAGAAAATCTCTGTCGGTCTAATTTATCTTGACTCGTGAACACCAAACAGCATACTTATTGCACACTCGGCTTATTTGCGAGTGGAGGGGTTCTTTTTGCTTCTTATTATTTCTTGATTTATGCGGTGTTGCTCTGAATAAATAATTTTGATAAGAACTGAGTAATCCATTCCTTTTCTAATGGTAAAGCAGGCAATTTCATGTTATAATTTTATAGGGAGAAATAAAATATATTCATCATTAAATAATGTATACCCCCAAGGTGAAAATCGGAGTAGCCTGAACACCCATTTTTGACTACTATACAGGAATGTGGTTAGAGTGCTGGAAATCCAAATAACCCAACGTAAACCGGGGTAAATCATGGCATTTTAAAAGGTTAATGGCTTATTAAGATACAAGTAGAAAATGAGAAAGGTATTTTGAATATTCAAAGAAACGAGGAGAGAAGTAATTATGGCTAAGAAAAAATATTATGCAGTAAGATGTGGAGTAAAGCCTGGGATATATGAGACATGGGCTGAATGTGAAGCACAAACAAAAGATTTTTCAGGAGCTCAGTTCAAGTCATTTAGCAATATGACAGAAGCTGAGAAGTATATACTTGGAGAGCAAAATGTAATTACAGAAGCTACAAATCCAGAAGGTAAGGCTTCTGCTGAACAGATTAATGATGAAGTAGAAGAAGAATTGAGAGAATTGTCAGAGGATGAAGTCATTGCATTTGTTGATGGAAGTTATAACCCAACGGAACAAAAGTCAGGCTTTGGAGTAATTATTATTGATAATAAGGGCATACAAACTTCATTATATAGGGCTTTTACTAAACAGTTGAATGCAGATTTTATTGAACTTAGGAATGTTGCCGCAGAGTTAGAAGGTGTAAAAGAAGCAATTAAATGGGCAATAGCGTATAAGAAAACGAGAATTAAAATATATTATGATTATGAAGGCATTGGAAAATGGGCTGATGGCTCGTGGAGAGCAAAAAATGATATTACACGTCAGTATGTTACATTTCTAAAAGACAAACGAGCGATTATTACTATTGAATTTTGTAAGGTGCCAGCACATTCGGGCATAGAATATAACGAAATGGCAGATAAACTTGCTAAGAATTCGCTGTTGGAAAAAGGCTATAAGACATATGATGATGGATCTATATATTTTGTTGGTTTTTCGGTAGAGGATTGGAAGACTATTATAAAATGTATAAATGAAGAAAACAGTGAATTAACAGAAGTAAATGAGGAAGTAATTAAACATGATATAAGTGTAATTGGAAATCGCCAACGTATAGATGTAACAGATTCAAAAAAAAAAGTTGTTATTAATTGTTATTCAAATTGTAATTCTTATGTACAAGGAAAACAGTCGGTGCTTTTTCAAAAAATCATTTCACATGCAATCGAACTGATGAAAAATGACCAGACTGTAATTGAAACGTTAAATCGATTCCATGTTTTAACAATAACAAAAGAGGAAGTAGAAGTAAAATTTGAACAGTTACTGCCTAATTACAATGAAAAAAGGAGTGGGAAGCACTATAACAATTTACTGTCAGCAGTATATAATACAATGCTGACAGGATATATGCCGGATTACACTTCTTTGACCACACCGATTTTTAGAGCATATGAGTATTTTTTGCATAGAATATTGGGAGATAAAATGGGGTTGAATACTTGTGACAAAAATGGGAAGAATAATTTTGCATATTTTGACAAAAATTCTAGTGGAAGATATGAGTGTAATTCAAAAAAAATATCAGTGTTAAAAGACCATCAACAAAAATTTTTGGATGATTTATATAATGCTTACTACAGTGTTAGACATCAATATTCACATTGGTCAGCAGATGATTATGATACAGCAGTAATGCCTACAATAGACAAAGCGAGAGATTATTTAACAGAAGGCTTGAAATTGATCGATAAATATTATATGCTGTTTTAATTTTATTATTTGTGGAAGGAGATGATTCGTATGGAGAAATATATGTTTCATTCGATAATGAATTCAGAATATCTTGGAATTGTAACGATTCTTGATTATGAGATACGTTTGAGCTCATATTTGTCTGAATTGGTCTTTACTTCCTGTTTTAAAGGGAAAAAAGCTCTTGTAGATTTAGCACTAAAGGCAGGCATAGATGAGTATCGGTTTGTGGCATTTGATATCGATGATAATGGAAAAATTATTTTAAATTCTAATAGCTATACTAAAGTACCAAAGGAAATAGAAAAGACGGCAAACTGTTTTTTGCAGCAGAGAAGAGATATTGTAAATAATTCATTTTTAACAGATACTCAAAAAAGGGAAATATTATGCTAGACTAATTTAATATATAAAACAAACTCCGAGCAGTACCTACTCCACAGTAGTCTGCTCGGATTTATTATATCTTCTCTACCTACCACTTATATCCGCAATTATTACACTGAAATTGCGACTTTGCCGTTTTGCTGAACAGACCAAAAGCAAGACCGTGTGTTACTTTTTTAAAATCGGATATTTTCTTTATGTTGGTGGATTGACAGGTCGGACATTTGGGAGTGTTTTTGAGAGTATCATTTTGGGAGGAAAACTGCAATTCATTCTTACAGGTGGGGCATTTAGACCTATAACAAGCAACATAGTAATCCTGTTTGCATCTCGGACAATATTTATATTTTTTTTCTGTTTGTTGCTCTCTTTTCATTCTATTTATTTCATTGATCTCTTCTGGTTTCATAATACCACTCCTAACATTATTCTATAATCATTATATATCTTTTAGTCAAATATTTCAAGCATATTTACTAAGTTCGATATTAAGTTCGATATTTACAGTCATTAATAAATCAACAAATAGAGTAATTAATGGCATTAATTTTTTAGGAAAATCATTAAGGAGTATAAAAAGAGATTTTGGTTCAGGGCAAGGATTAGGTGTTGCTTTATTTGCGAAAACTGTTACAAAAAAAGATATAGATTACATAACTAATTATTTTGCACAAGTTAAGAGTGGAGTTCCTGTAGTTCAAGCATGGAATAATACTATGAAAAACGCAACCGTAGCTGGCAAACAATCAGTTGTGGCTATAAAAAATGGCGATATTACATTAGAAAGTTTAACTCAATCTGCTAATACCTCTAAAATAGCACTTGTTGGTATGAGAATAGCAACTACTGCCTTAAATGTAGCTTTAACAATGGGTATATCCCTCGCAATACAGGGTGTAATTTCCTTAATCGACTATTGGACAAAAAGTTCAGAAAGAGCAAATGAAGCCGTTAAAGAAACCGCACATAGTCTATCCGAATTACAGAGTACTTTAAGTGATTTAGATGATTATAAAAATAAAATAAGCGAATTAAGAGAAGAACTTGATAAAGGTACCCTGAGTCAATCTGATGCAAACCAAAAAAGAGAAGAATTACTTGCCTTGCAGGATGAACTTATTGATAAGTATGGCAAGGAAGAGGGAGCAATTAAAAATATAAGGGCTGCTATTCTTGGCGAAACAGATGCTTTTGATCAGCTAACCGGTAGAGAAATCGACAACTGGTTGACAGAAAATAAAGATGCCATAAATGATGCCGAAAAATATGCAACTGAATATTTAAGCAGTTCTGATATATTTGTTAAAATAGATAATTCTGATAATCCCGAATTATCAAAAAAAATACGTGAAGAAGCAATAAAACAAGGATTAGCTGAAAATGTTTCATACTCTTGGACAGAGCCTAACAAAGCCAATTCAATAGGTTTTTCGGGTACACGTGAGGAAATAGTAGAGAAAATACAGGCTTTTAGAGAATGGTTAAGACAGTATGCAAAGGATAATAATATTTCCTCTGATCTTCGTGATTATTTTATTGAACAAGTTGACGATACAGAAAATTATATAACAGATAATAATGCAGAAGATGGTAATTATAATAACCGTATGTCTGTATTCCATAAAGCAGCCGAATATGAAACTATGATTAATCATTCTGAATTATATAATTCTCTTAACAATTATAAGGATGAATATGAAAAAGCTATCTTATCCGGCGATAATGAAGCTGCGGAAGCCGCATATAATTCATTTCAAAATACGTTCAATGATTTTGAAGAGAAAATAAAAAACGGTAATGATTCAATAACAGATATGGAAGAATATTTTCTATCAAACCTTAAAAAGGACTTCCAGAAACAGGCAGAAAATACAGACCTTACCATAAAGATAAAAGCCTCATTAGATGACAAGGATTCTCTTGCCAATAAAATAAGAGATGAAATCAATAACAGCAAAAAAGCTTTAACCTATGATGATATTGTTCAAGCAGAAAAAATAGCAGAACTTAACGGAATTGAGAAATTCGACATTTCGCAGGATAAAGAAGTCCGTGAAAGTGATGAATTAAGCGTTGAACAGGCAAAAACATATAATGATATAGTTGAGGCTGCAAATGCCGCAGGAGTATCAGTAGATAAATACATAGAATCTCTATTAAATCTTGGAATAATTCAAAAAGAAATTTCAAAAGAAAATATCAGTCAGACATTCGATTTATCCGAAGAACAATCCGAAGAATTAAAAACAATATATTCTGATATAGACAAACTAAATGAAGCCTATCAAAATCTTTGTAACGGTGATTTAAAAGACAGTGATGTTGCAGAATTAATTGATATGTTCCCCACTCTCGGTAAATATGTCGATTGGACTGACGAAAAGTTCGGAAATTTGGCTGAAGGTATTGATAAGGTCATAAGTGAACGACCTCAAGAATTGATTGAGCAGCTTGAAGCAATCGACATGACTAATATGTCCGAGGACGAAAAAAGTGCTATTCAAAGCTTGATTTCTTATTTGCAGACATTAAAAACGGAACTTAAAGATACAAAAACTTCAATAGAGAATATTCAGACGGCACTAAGCGGTGTATCAGGAAGTATAGAAACACTTATAGGCTTTAAGAAAGAAATAGCGGATAACGGATATCTGTCCAAATCAAGTATTGATACTATTCTCACAGATGACACATATATACCCATACGTCCGTATATTGATGATACAGACGGTATGAAGTCTGCTATTGACAGTTATATATCAACACAAAAAGAAGCCTATAAATCACTGTACAATAATGTATTTTATAAATCCGATACAGCAGCATATACAAAAGAAGTAAAAAAGAAAGAAAAGACAAATAAAGACTATTTGCAGGACGCCATTAAAGACATCGAAAATCAAACTGCCGTCATTGAACAGCTTTACGGTGTTGATTTGGCAAACTGGGGCAAAATTTCGGAAACAAAACAGGCAATATTACAAAATACAAATGCGGAATTATTAGCTAAACAAAACAGTCTTATAAATGATTTTGCGAAATACTATAATACCGACTTAAAAAATTACAAAAGTATAGCCGAAGCAAAAGCCGCAATATTAGAGAATTTCAGAACCTCCGAAGCGTTTACCAAAGCAAGAAGTGTACTGTTAGAAGATCCCACAAAGAGCGGTGTTAATTTTGATAGAGTAGAAGGAAAAAGAATTTTATATGCCGCCGATGAGGTACGAAAAGAAATCAATTCAATTTTATCAAGTTCGGGATTGACATATGATGATTTTGAACAATACATGATAAATGATACTTTTACCTCTAAGGGTAATAAGCAGCTTGAAGAAAATTTATCGCAAATAGTCCAGGCATACCAGATTGATACGAAACAATGGGATAATATGCTTGCCGATGTTTTATCGGACGGTGGTACCGGTAGCAGCAGTGATAACGGAAATAACGGCGATGTTGACGAAAGCAAAGCAAGTGAGTATATTGACTGGATAGAACGCAGACTAAAGAAGTTTGCACAAAATACTAAAGAAGTATTTTCAAAAGTCAAAGATTATATTACTTTTACTAACAAAAACAGTCAACTAAGAAAAGCGATAAATTCAATAAGTGACGAAATAGCAGCCAACGAACGAGCATATCAAACGTACATGAATGAAGCAAATAATATCGGTTTAAGTTCAGATTGGGTGCAGTGGATTCAAAACGGCGGTTATGCTATTCAGGATATAACTAACATAAATGATGACCTAAAAGAAAAAGTAAATCGTTATGAGGAATTGTATGATAAGGCTATTGATTGTAAAAATGCTGTAGCTGATTTAAAAGAAACCGAAAAAGAATATGCACAGCAAATACTGAGTAATGTTGAGCAGTATTATCAGAATAGAATTAATGCTGCAAATAGTGACGTTGAATACTACAACAGCCTTGATACTGATACACAGTATATACATAAAAATTATAGCGGTATCAGAAAAGGCTACAACCAACAGATTGCTCAGACCGAAAAAGAAGCCAAGCAATTACAGTCAACCCTTAATTCCTTAGTTAGTCAAGGTTTAATAAAGGCTTATAGTGATGAGTGGTATTCATGGACTCAGAAAATAGATGATTGCAATACATCTGTTCGCAACCTAAGAAAATCCATACATGATTTAGCTGTTGAAGAACTCCAAAACATTCAAACATTATGGAATAATCGTATAGACTCAATAGAAAATACAATAAGTCAGATAACCACAGCGGACGATGATACAACACGCAATAAATCAAAGAATTACAGCGGTTTGAATGATTCATACAATAAACAAATTTCATACACAAAAAAGGAAATATCCGAGTTGCAGACACGCCTCAACAAGGCAATAAAAAGCGGCGATATACAAAAATACAGTAATGAGTGGTATGAATGGATAGGTATAATTGATGAAGGTAATACCAAAGTTGCTGAGCTGGAAAGAAATATCCATGAATTATCTGTTGAGAAATTCAATGACATTCAAACAAGTTACGAAAATCAGGGCAAATTGATAGAGCATACCTCCAATACTTATGAATCAAAAAACAATGAACTTGAGGAAAAGGGATATCTTGCAAGTCTTAAATATTATTCGGCTTTAGTAGATAACGAAAGAAAAAATATCTCGAATTTACAAGGTGAATTGAAAAATCTGCAAATTTCCTTTAACACAGCCATAAGCTCCGGAAATGTACAAAAAGGCAGTGAAGAATGGTATGGAATGCAGGATGCAATTAACAGTGTATCCGAAGCTATTGACGAAGCCAGTATCAAACTTATAGAATATTCCAAGCAGATGAGGGAAATTCAATGGGGATATTTTGATTTCTTGCAGGATAGAATATCACAACTTACCCAAGAGGCGGATTTCCTTGTAGATTTAATGAGTAATTCAAAACTGCACGAGGATAACGGAAAAATAACCTCTGAAGGCAAAGCAACTATGGGGCTGCATACTCAAAACTATAATGTCTACATGGCACAAGCTGATAAATATGCCGCCGAAATATCAAAAATCAATCGAGATATGGCAAAAGACCCCTATGACACAAAACTCATCGAACGTAAAGAAGAATTACTAAAACTGCAACAGGATTCCATACTTGCGGCTGAAAAAGAAAAACAAGCTATTGTAGACTTGGTAAAGGAAGGTATAGACTTACAGCTTGAATCACTAAAGGAACTTATTGATACATATGAGGAAAGTCTTGATTCTGCAAAGAATTTATATGACTACCAAAATCAAATCAATGACAAAACCTCGGATATATCAACGCTCCAAAAACAGTTAGCTGCCTATGAGGGTGATACCTCCGAAGAAACAAAAGCAAAAATTCAGCAAATACAGGTTGATTTACAAGAAGCACAGGAGGATCTTGAACAAACCGAATATGAAAAGGCTGTCAGTGATACAAAAGAATTACTTGATAATCTATATGATGAATATGAAGAAACTCTTAACAGCCGTCTTGATAATGTAGATGCTTTGATATGTGATGTAACAAATGCCGTAAACCTCAACTCAAAAGAAATAAATGAAACAATAAAATCTGTTGCCGGAGATGCCGGGTATATTTTATCTTCTGAAATAAGAAATATATGGAACGGCAACGGTGCGGTAAATGGCTCGATTGTGGCAAATTACAGTTCAAACTTTACCGGACAGCTTACAAGTATAAATGCTGTACTTAATGCAATACAAGC
>CANPXK010000101.1 GCA_947585965.1 uncultured Clostridia bacterium | reverse complement strand
AAATTCTGCTGCTACATAAAAATCTTGATCTTTCTCATTTTCAAAATAAACCTTTTTTACAATTCTATATTTTCCCGTGGGTAATTTTCCATAACTATGTTGCCAATTTAAGTTTAATTCTTTTTCCTCATGAGCCTCTAAGCCCCAAAGAGGTTCAGTAAAAAAGAGTTCTGCATTGATATTATACCAATCATTATCTTGCTTTACTTCGATATGATATTCTTCAGTGTATCGAAGGAGTTTATCAGTATCATTTTTTAAAATCAAAGTAGTTCCCTCATTTGTTAAAGTTCCATCTTCAATCGATATTGTAACACCATTACTAGGAGTAGTAATATTAGATTTCTTTCCGATTTCTAACCCATCTTTTGTTTTACCACAGCCTGTTATTCCTAAAAGCAAAACACTACATAACATTATTATATTTATTTTCTTCATAAGTTCTCCATTATTTATACTATCTTAAAATAGATACTAGATAATCCGTAAATTCATCTTCAGTTATATTTGCAGTTTCAATATCAAAATTATAACCATTATAACTAAATATCGTATAAAAGCTATTTCCATATTTATATATTTTTAGATCCACATCATTTATCGTAGTTATTTTACTATTTTCTTCTCTAAAATAATAATCTCTTATAGGATCTTGATCCATGGCATATTTAATTACAATACCCCTATCACTACCATTAGTAATATCAATTATATAATTTGCTATTTCATCATACTTTTTACTATCTTTATCCTTTTTGGTATAAACAATATAGTTTTTAATTTGAGTTAAATCTTTAGGAATAATAAATTCTTCACCATCTTCATTTACTTTAAAAGGGTATGGAATATTAACCCCACTTACTGTTTTAATATCTGTATCTAAACTTGTTATATCTGTTTTATCTAAATTATTAATATTTAAAGATACATTATTACACTCATAAGTAATATACTTTTTCTTCTCTAAAGTATTTTCTTTTTTATTATTTAGTAAAATAATTCCGCTTATAACCAAGATCAGACATATTGGTATTAAAACCCATTTTAATAAATTATTTTCTTTTCTCATTTTCCCTTCCATTTCTATTTTATTCATTATTTTATCGTAATTATTTGGTTTGTTAAAATCCTCTACTATGGCCCTTTTTAATCTTTCTTTATTAGTCATTAGAAACACCCCCATTTCCAAACTTTATTTGCAATTCTTTTAATGTCCTATAGATTAAATTTTTGACATATGATTCGCTTACTTTTAATTCTTTAGCTATTTCTTTAATTGATAATTCTAGTCTATAATATAAATAAAATACTTTAGGAATATCTTGGTTATTTTTAGCTTTAATAAATTGCCATATTAAATTCCAATTATCTTCCTCTATAACGATATTTTCAATATTTATTTTATCTTCGAGTAAATCAATTAACTCCATATCTTTATCATTTTTTGCAAATATTGATATCGTTTTTATTTTTTGGAGCAAAGTATAATGCTTTTTAATCTTGTTATTTGCAATACCTATAAGATAACTTTTAATATTATTATTTAATAATTCCTTTTTATTTAAAATATTCCATAATTCTAAGTAAACCTCTTGAATAATATCATTAGCATCATTTATATTATGACATTTTATAATTACATATTTAAGTAAATCTAAATAAGTTTTATCATATATATCATTAAATTTATATAGGTTTGTTTGACTAGCCATATTCATCACCTACAATATAATAATCCCTTTATTTTAATAAAAAGTTTCAAAAATTTATATTTTTTATTATATAACAAAAAAACAAGTGATTGTAAATATACATCACTTGCTTATCAATAAATCATTGCAAATATCCAATGTTATGTTATCTATTATCACAAGTACCGCCAATACTTATGATATAATCTGTCATACCTTCAAGTAAATCATAGGCACTATCATAATCATCTAAATTGATGTTCATTTTATCCATTAACTCTTTTTGTTGTTCTTTAGTATTATTATCGATAATATTGAACCCTGATGGTTTATCAATAAAATCACAAGTACATGGCTCTTCGGTGTATGCTATAGCATCATCATCAAAGTCTTCTATAAAAAGTGGATTCTTTATGATTTTCACCTTTCCATTTTCGCTACATACTGGATGAACTGAGGCCATAAGTCTTAATCTTTTACCATCTAAATTACATTTATTAGTTATATAACCATCAGCTTTATTTGCTCTATAAATAATTTTAGTACGATAAAAATATTCTCTGTACACAATGTATCCTGCACTTAAAATAACTATTACTAAGGAAAGAAAAATGATAACTCTTTTTAATATCTTATTATTTGTTATTTTTTTGTTAATATCTTTTATCATTTCTTTATCGCCTTTTAATAAAATATCTAAAGAAACTTTAAATTTATCACTAATCATTATTAGTGTTTCTATATCCGGATAATTATTCCCATTTTCCCAATTTGAAACAGTTTGCCTTGTCACATTTAAAACTTCGGCAAGTTGTTCTTGGGACATCTTATTATCCTTCCTTATTTTTAAGATTTTATCACCTAGATTCATAATGTTCCTCCTTTCATAAGAAAATAATAAAAGATAATTTAAAATTATTATATCAAACCTGTTTGGCATTGCTAGCAAGAATTTCTTGCACAATAAAAGGAAGCTTTGTATTCTTCCTTAGATTTAGATTAATCTTTTTCTAAAACTCTTTTTTACTAAAAATTTTCTCGGAGATCTTATAAGAGATATATACCATAAAAATCATTATTATAATCAAAATAATTATTATATAGTTTTCTATTAAAGATATGGCTTTACTAATAAAGGAGAAATCAACAAATTGAAAAAGAAATCCTCCGATAATAGCTATACCAAATACTATTAAAAGAATAGCAATTCTTGCTTTTTCTACTCCAAACTTATAAATAATAGGATACATAAATGTTAATACTAGTAGTGTTCCAAAAATGGTACCTATCATTGTTACTAATATTTGTTCATAGTTTATACTTTTAGCATTAATATAAGAAATAACAAAAGCCAAAACAAGCGTAATTATAGAAACAATAAGAGTCATTAAAATTGTTGTTATGTATTTCGCTCTTACACTATTTTTCTACCATTAGGAAGGGAAATAGAATAAGCATCCCATTTATTATAGTTATCATAACTAAAGGATGAAATCATTATCATTACACACATAAATGGTAGCATAAAAGAAATATCCATATCTCCCATTAAGCCCATAGCAATATATAAAATAACTAGAACCACAATTAACTTGAAATTACTTTTAATCATTACGATATCTTTTTTCATAAAGCCTATCATTATTCTTCCCCCTTAATCATCATAACCATAAGATCATCTAATGTTATTTTGTCTATTATGTCTACATCATATTTTGCTTTAAATGCTTTTTTATTTTCCACTAGAATTTGATATTCATACTTGGTTTTTCTATATTTTACATAATCTTTTTTATCTGCCTTTTTAAACTCTTTTTCAGTACATTTTACAATACCATATTCATCTAATAATTCATTAGTAGTCTTTGATAAAATAATTTCGCCATTATTAATAAAAGTTATATAGTCTGCAATATGTTCTAAATCAGTAGTTATATGACTAGAAAGTAAAATAGAACAATCATCTTTTTCAATAAACTCTTGAAAGATTTGAATAACTTCCGCCCGAGCAACAGAATCAAGACCAGATGTTGGTTCATATAATATTAAAAGTTTCGGATGATGAGAAAGAGCCGTAGCTATTTCTAGTTTTTTTCGCATTCCTTTTGAAAAAGTTTTGATTTGTTTGTTAGCAAGTAGTGAAAATTCATTTAGATAATTATAAAACATATTGGTATCCCAATATTTATAAATACCTTTCATAGTACTATTTATATCATTTGGAGTAAGAATTTCAGGAAAGAACATATCATCTAATACTACTCCAATGTCTTCCTTTATTTTTGCCTCATCTTTGCGATTATCTAAACCAAATATTTTTATATCACCACTGTAAGATTTAATAATATCTAATATGGCTTTTATAGTAGTAGTTTTTCCGACGCCATTTTCGCCTATAAAGCCCATAATCATACCTTTAGGTAAATTAAATGATACATTTTTAAGTTTGAAATTATCATATTTTTTACAAAGATTTTTAATTTCTAAAATATTTTCCATTATTTATCCTCCTCATATAAGATGTTTAGCATTTCATTTAAAGTCTTCTTATTAATATTATTCATTTTAGCTATAGTAACTGCTTTATCCATTAAATCTTCTATTCTATTTAACTGTTCTTCTAACGCAATATCCTTATTTACTTTAGCAACATAAAACCCTTTGGAGGGCACATTTTTTACATAACCTTCTTTGACTAATTCTTCATAAGCATTTTTAGTTGTTATAACACTACAGCGAAGATCTTTAGCTAGGATTCTTATCGAAGGAAGCATTTCATTTTCCTCAAGCTCATTAGAAACTATTTTAGCTTTTATTTGTTCTTTAAAGGGATAATAATTCTCGATAAGCTATACAAGTAGCATATGAATCAATATCTAAATATTTTTTGCCTGAGGTTATTACAATCATCTTATCACTCTTTTCTTAATTAATTTTTAATCAACTAATTTATGTTGTTTCTCGCTCCAAGCAGGAGTACAAGCCATGGAAACAACACAATATTCTGTATCCCAATAATATTTTTCGTTTGGATTTATTAAAATAGAGTCCCCTTTTGAAAATTCAACAGATTCATTCTCAAAGCATAAATTTCCACTTCCATCAAGCACATAAATCAATTCTTTGCTAATCGTGTTAACGCAATAACCAAACTTTGGATATCTACCCGTTATAATGGCCGTTCCTAAATCTATATCTTTATCATTAAATGAGTATTCTACGGTTTTGCACTTATCACTATTTGCCCCTTTAACTGCATCATTACTTTTTATAATTTGCATCTAATTTACCTCCTTGGTCATTTCCCAACTTCTAAAGTATATACATTCATAACTTTCGTTAAATTTAATTTCATAAATCCCATCATAATCTATATTGTTTTGTCTTAAAATCCACTCAGCAATAATAGTATATCCATCTATAGCTAACAGTTTAATTTCAATATTCTGAATATTTTCATTTTTAATATGTTGCCATTCCTCATTTATTTCTTCTAAAGTAGAATAAGGCTTCATAAAAGGCGTTTCTTGATAAAATTTTGTTTTTTCAAATAAAGACACTGCATTATTTATATCTTTATTAAACCAATACTTTTTTAACTTGTTTAGCCAGTGTTCTGCAAAGTCTCTATTCATTTTTAACACTTCCTCATTTACCATAATTATAACATAGCAAGATTAAAAACCCAGTGAATAATATTATTTAATGATATAATTATCTTAGTAAATAATAATTTATAGATATGGAGGCCTTATGAAGAAAAAAATAATATGGACAATAGTTATTATTACATTGATAGCATTAATTATCTTTTTAATTGTTTTTAATAAATCACTTACCCCAAGAATTTGGGGCGGTGAGTACTGCAAAAAAAGTATAAATTGTACTAAATGTGTAGATAGAGTTAAAGAATGTAATTATAAAATTGAAAATGACGATGGTACTTTTACAATAAGTGAAGATACAATCGAGTGTGATTGCGATAATTAACCTTGTGAAGAATTATATTTTAGATGTTATTCTCTTAAATAAGAGCAAATAAAAATGGAGCCTTTCGGCTCCTTCAGGGGGCATCAAAGTTTCGTACCTTTTTTATCTTTTTTATAACATTTTTATTTATTTTTAACCGAATTTTAATCTTTTAATTCATTTTAGATTAAAACGATTTCCTAAATTTTTAGAAATTTGCCACCTAAATGCCACTCAAAATTTTATTTGATAATCTTACTCATACAAATTACAAGTATCATATACTTTTAACTATTTATTAGCTCTAACTATCATATAGATAGACATAGAAGTATTTATAATACATACTACAAATCCCGTTATACTTGTCATTATGTTTTAAATTCACTATCATTTGTTCCAAATTGAGATACCATAGCAACTTCTAAAGAAATCATTGAAATCATAGCCACAGTTAAGTTAATACATTTACTCGATGCTAAAAGTGGACTATAATCTTTTCTATATTTGATTACATTCCTGTGCATCACTACTTATTAACAATGGTGCTAATATTACATTAGTTGCCAAATATTTAGGACACACAAAAATCGAGGGAACACTAAATACATATTCACATATGTTTAGTACTGCCCTCGGCTCTGTTGTTTCTGTTATAGATAGCTTAGAAGATAACTAGCTATTTTTCTTTTATCATTTTATTAACTAACAATCCAACATTAGTTCCTAACTCATTTTTAATCTTTGTAATATCTTCTGTTAAACCTTTTTCTCTTCTAATTGCATTTCTAATTCCAGGTTCAAACTCTTTAAAATTTAAAGAGCTTTTTCTATAACCGCATACATCATGTAATCTCTTTTCAATATATCTTCTCCCAGAGTTATTCATTTTTCTATTTATTATCAAATCTTCTTTATTTTCAGATTCAAATTCATCAAAATGCATATATAACCACAATTCAAAACTTGGATTGCTAACATATAAATTCACATTATTCTTCTTACAGAATTCAACAACTTTATCATATTGCTCTTCTGTAAAACTATCTTTATCTCTGTCGACTACCATATTAAGCGAATCAACATCAGATGAATATGTAACATCCTGTGCTTCAAAATACTTTTCAAAGTTTTTGGCTATATCTTCATATGCCTCATTTTTAAATAGATACATAAATACTGAATCTAAATCTTTATACGGTATTCTATAATTATCGTCTTTATACATTCCATCTAATTTTGTAAAAGCACTATTTAAATCAATTTTACTAGGATTTTCATGATCCCAATTTGATAATTTGCTTTTCAATTCTCCTACTTTTACTTCATTAGCAGAATTATCAATAAATGTTTGTAGTAATTTGATAACATGTGTTGGATTACTGTGTCCTTGGTTTGCATAGTCTCTCAAAATATTAATAACAGTTACATTTTCCTTTATTAATGATTCATTCAGTTTTTCAAAATATTTTGGTTCTGTTGTAGAACCTTCGGAAGCTATAAAATACTTTTTTCTATAATCACTAATTTCAGATTCTCTTTCTGTAGCAAATGGTTCTTTAATCCTCATAATTAGTATCTATATTGGCTATAGCACCAAATCTACCTTCCAAATATGCTTTATCAATTTTTCTATCAAATCTTGCTACATCTTTAAATTCTTCTAGAGAGAATATTCTTGTACTTCCTTCTTCTGATTTTTCTGCAAACCATATTTCATCGCGTCTAACTAAATCAAAATCTAAAGTCTTTAATTCATGCGTAGTTATTATCAATTGATTAGTATTATTTGACTCTAAAAATAATTTAAGTAATCCTTCGACAAGCAATGGATGTAAACTACTATCTAATTCATCTATTAAATAAACTTTATTATCAGTTAATAGTATATCAAGTAATTCTAATATTCTAATTGTACCATCTGATTCTTCATATGCTCCAAAAGAATATTCACTATTATTGTGCATAAATTTTAAACTTTTTACTTCAAATTTATTGTTTTCATCTTTTTTAACAAGATATAAATCATTTTCAATTCTCAATGTACAACTATTTATTTTTGCCTTTTTAGAAATCATTTCGAAATCATTAATAAAATTAGCAAAATCAACATCAGACATTCTTGATCTAATACTATTGATATCATAATCATCAGCTTTAATATTATTAATGTTTATATCCATTTTATTTAAATACTTAATTATTTTATCTTTTTTATCAACATAATCTAATGGTAATAATTTATGTGATGCAGGTCTAATAATTATCATTTCATTTGCTAAAAAATTAAATACATTTATAATATCTTTAAAGAAAACATCATTATTTTTTGACATTATTAATCTTCTTGACATTTCAAGTAAAAATAAATCTGAAGTATTATTTTTCATTTCCTTTAAACAAGTATTAAAATATTCATTTTTTTCTTTTATATCTGATCCAATTGTTTTTTTCTTTAAATCTCTTTCAAAAATAATTTTTTCTGTAGGTTTAGTCATATCAATCAACCATTCAGAAACTAATTCATTTTTTGAAAAATTTAACTCAAATCCATATGAGTATAATTTTTTGTCTATTTCTATCTCATATTCAAAATATGAATCCTTGTTTGGATTACCATTTTTTCCTCTATAAAATTGATTATTTATTAAAGTTCTTACTCCACCATTAAAAATAACTTTAATAATACTTATAGCAATTATTAAATTAGACTTTCCTGAGCCATTAGCTCCAAACAATCCAGAAAATTTTAGAATCTTTTTATTATTTGATTCAATAATATGATTCTCATTATTTCTAACCTTGCCTGCCAACATTGAAAAATGTTGTAATTCATCAAAAGATCTAAAATTCTTAACTTTAAACCCCATTAGCATATTAATAATCCTCCTATTCTTAATATAATTATATTACGATTTTTCTCACTTGTGAAGGATATTATACATCTTTTTTATAAAAAATCAATACTTTTATGTGATTTTTTCACATTTGGAATTGTTTTTTGATTGTCTTGTGATATAATTGATATGAGGAAATAAAAAGAAGTTCTGCAAAACTTCTCCTCAATGTGTAAGATAATTTATCTCACAAACTAATTTTGGATTAACATCCTATTATTAGTATATCACAATTTTGTGATCTTAAAATATTTTCTTTTAATAGGATTGTAAATCCGTTTTAAAGAAAGGAAGTGTTATTATGGCAACAGTTAAAGCTATACATCAAACAAGTACAGGCAAAAACGATTTGTTCATTAACATTGGAAACAATCACAAAATGACTCTTAATCAATTTGTAAAAAGAATTGAAAGTGGTAACTCTGTTTATAGTGATAGATATTACATCAAACATGATAGTAGTGGTAAAACTCCAGTATCAAAACCAAACGGTAGCAAAAAAGACAATTTAGAATAACTAAGGTTTATTATCTTACACAGGCACTAGCTTTGGCTAGTGTTTTTGATTATAGATAACTCTTCGTAGTCTTGCCAATTCTTTTTAAGTAATTTTTACCGCCATCAATTGCTACTGCTCCACATGAACATCTTTTATAGTCATTAGTACTTTTTTACTCTATAATATCTCAACACTTTTTACCCTTTATCCTATTACATATTATTACTTCTTTTCTTTCCTTAAGTCATCTCCTCATAATGTATTATATTATAATCTTATTTCATTTATATCCTTCCGTTTGCGATATAATGTATTCTACAATCATACGAATAAAATTGATAATATCTGTATCAACGTACAAGCAAAAATTATAATCATTTCATATTTTTGTCACTTTAGGCACTTTTCTTCAATAAACTATTTCTAAAACTCAATTTTTTGTACCTAAATTGTACCTAAAATTATTTTAGCAATATTGATATCTCACAAGCTTTATAAAATTGGCATAAAAAATAAGAGCACGGTTAAATGCTCTCTTCAAAGAGCATCAAAGTTTCGAACCTTTTTTGTTTTTTTATAACAATTTTATTCATTTTTAACCAATTTTTAATCTTTTAATTCATTTTAGATTAAATTGAATTCCTAAATTTTTAGAAATTTTTGCCACCTAAATGCCACCTAAAAATTCATTCAAAAGTTTTGACTTTGTTGCTTAAACTCTTATAATTCCTATAAACAAACAAAAATGAGCCAGCTTTCGCTGACTCTTCAGGGGGAAATCTAAATATCAGTTCGTAACAATTTAATAATTGTCTAAAGTCTTATAAAATAAGGCTTTTTCAT
>CANPXK010000100.1 GCA_947585965.1 uncultured Clostridia bacterium | reverse complement strand
ATATTCTCGGACTTTCAAATGAATACAATATAAAAAATAATGTTAATATAAATTATGGACACATTACCATGAAATAGAGCCTTCTGAGGAATAATATCTTTGGAAGGCTTTTTTTTATATCCATGCAGTGTATTTGAAAAAATACCGGGAGGTAACCGCCCGTGAAAAGGCAAAAAATGCAGTTTTTGGCTTGACATCAAAAGGTATAATCACTATAATATTAGGTATGGCATTTTACAAAATCTAAAAAAGGTGGTCGTTATAAATGGATGAGAAACAGGTTAAAATCAAACTTACGGCAGAGGGCAAAAAGAGATATGAGGCGGAGCTTAATGAGCTTAAAACAGTAAAACGTAAGGAAATTGCAGAAAACCTCCAGACTGCAAGGGCACAGGGCGACCTTTCCGAGAATAGTGAATATGATGAAGCGAAAAATGATCAGGCTAAGCTTGAAGCAAGAATTAAAGAACTTGAAACGATACTCCGTAATGTTGAAGTTATAGACGAAAGTGAATTTTCGACAGAAAAGGTTCATATAGGTTCAACCGTCAGGGTACATGACCGTGACTTTGACGAGGATGCAACATATCAGATAGTCGGATCAAGCGAGGCAGACCCGTTTAACGGAAAGATATCCGATGAATCTCCCGTCGGCAAGGCTTTGCTTGATAAGACGGTAGGTGAAACCGTTAAGGTTGAAACCCCCGGAGGAGAAAATGAATTTGTAATACTTGAAATAACATTGTAAGTCAATTGGACTGAGTGAAAGGAAAGAATAAAATGGCTGAAAAGACACAGCAGGGTAATAATTCAACACAGGATATAAACAGCTTGCTTAAGGTAAGACGTGATAAGCTTGCCGAGCTTAAGGAAGCGGGCAGAGATCCTTTTGTTGAAACCAAATATGATGTATCACACCATAGCAGTGATATAAAGAATAATTTTGATGAGCTTGAGGGCAAGAGCGTATCTGTTGCCGGAAGAATAATGTCAAAGAGAGTAATGGGTAAGGCGTCATTTTGTCATATTCAGGATCTTACGGGTACTATTCAGTCCTATGTTGCAAGAGATGCGATAGGCGAAGAGGAATATAAGCTTTTCAAGAAAATGGATATAGGCGATATCGTTGGACTTAAGGGAGAGGTTTTCAAAACCAAAACCGGGGAAGTATCCGTTCATGCTTCGGAGATAAAGCTTCTTTCAAAAAGCTTACAGATATTGCCGGAAAAGTACCACGGTCTTACAAATACCGATATGCGTTATCGTCAAAGGTATGTTGATCTCATAATGAACGAGGAAGTAAAGGATACATTCATAAAGCGCTCAAGGATAATCGGCGCAATAAGAAAGTACCTTGATTCGCAGGGCTTTATGGAGGTTGAAACTCCTATGCTCGTATCAAATGCAGGCGGAGCGGCGGCACGTCCGTTTGAAACTCATTTCAATGCACTTGACGAGGATCTTAAGCTCCGTATCTCCCTTGAACTGTATCTGAAAAGGCTTATTGTCGGCGGTCTGGAAAGAGTATATGAAATAGGCAGGGTATTCAGAAATGAGGGTCTTGATACAAGACATAATCCCGAATTTACTCTTATGGAACTCTATCAGGCATATACCGATTATCACGGCATGATGGATCTTACGGAAAATCTCTATCGTTATGTTGCACAGGAGGTTCTCGGAACAACAAAGATTATATACAACGGTATAGAAATAGATCTTGGCAAGCCGTTTGAAAGAATTACAATGGTAGATGCTGTAAAGAAGTATGCCGGAATTGATTTCAATGAAATTGAAACCCTTGAACAAGCTCGTGCCATAGCTGATGAAAAAGGAATAGAGTACGAACAACACCACAAAAAAGGAGATATTCTTAATTTGTTCTTTGAGGCATATGTTGAGGAGCATCTTATACAGCCTACATTCCTTATGGATCACCCTGTTGAGATTTCTCCGCTTACAAAGAGAAAGCCCGATAATCCCGATTATGTTGAGAGGTTCGAGTTCTTCATGAACGGTTGGGAAATGGCTAATGCATACAGTGAGCTTAACGACCCGATAGACCAGCGTGAACGCTTCAAGGCACAAGAAGAACTTCTTGCACAGGGTGACGAGGAAGCCAACCGCACGGACGAGGATTTTCTCAATGCTCTTGAGATAGGTATGCCACCCACAGGCGGCATAGGTTTCGGTATAGACAGAATGTGTATGCTCCTGACAAATTCTCCGGCAATCAGGGACGTACTTTTGTTCCCGACAATGAAACCCTTAGATTGACCGAAACGTGAAAAAGCCCGTAATATCAAGGGTTTTCGGACACAGAGGAAGCGAAAAACCTTACACCTTACACCAAACTTACACCAATTGATGTAGGAAAACGTGCAGAGGCAAAAAAATCGCATAATTTCAAAGTGTGAATGGGCGATTCCCTTTCGGGGTCGCCCATTTTTAGAAAAGACAGATAAACAAATCAGCGTTTGAGGTGAAATCATGGCATCGAGTAAAGAATATTTAGAGTTTATTTTAGGGCAGCTATCCGAATTGGATGAAATTACATATCGGGCTATGATGGGAGAATTTATCATCTATTACCGTGGCAAAATCGTAGGCGGTATCTATGATGACAGGTTGCTTGTAAAACCAATAAAAGCAGCAATCAGCTATATGCCAACAGCTCCGTATGAATTACCCTATGAGGGAGCAAAAGAGATGTTGTTGGTAGACGAAGTTGACAACAGAGAGTTTTTGACAGGTTTATTTAACGCTATGTATGAGGAACTGCCTGCACCAAAACCGAAAAAGAAGAAATAAGCAACTTCCCGCTTGTCAGAGAGACAATGAAGGCGGCAAATCGATATACGAGGAGGACATACCATGGAAATACGAAATATGAACATCGATGACTACGACAGCGTATATGCCCTATGGCTGAGTTGTCCCGGCATGGGATTAAATAATTTGGACGATTCACGGGAAGGTATTGCAAAGTATCTCGCTCGGAATCCTGATACCTGTTTCGTCGCAGAGGAACAGGGAAATATCATCGGGGCAATACTTACAGGGCATGATGGCCGCCGTGGATATATCAGCCACACCGCAGTATCTCCCGCCTATCAGCGGCAAGGTATTGGCAAGCAAATGGTCGAAGCGGCTCTGAACGCCTTAAAAGCGAAGAGCATCAACAAAGTCAACTTAGTTGTTTTCGCACGCAACGAAAAAGGTAACGCTTTCTGGGAAAAGATGGGCTTTACCCAACGATCGGATTTGATATATCGGAACCGACCGCTTGTAGACATGGTACGCATTGATACTTAACTACTATAATGTTAGGTGTTGAATGGGCGACTGTTCGACAAATCGCTGTTTGACGGAGAGGACACTATGGAATACAAAATCAGGCCAATATTGGAGGAAGAATATAGCATACTTGAAGATTTTTTATACGAAGCTATTTTTGTGCCACAAGGAACTCCTGCACCACCCAAATCCATTATCAATCAACCTGAGCTGCAGGTGTATGTAACTGACTTTGGGACGAAAAAGGACGATATTGGTTTGGTTGCGGAAATTGACAATAAGCCTGTTGGCGCTGTTTGGGTGCGCATTATGAATGATTACGGACACATAGACAATGACACACCGTCTTTTGCAATTTCCTTGTACAAAGAGTATCGGGGATTTGGAATAGGTACTGTATTGATGAAAGAAATGCTCCGTATTCTCAAAGACCGAGGATATAAACAAGTATCACTTGCTGTGCAAAAGGCAAACTACGCTGTAAGAATGTATCAAAAAACAGGATTTGAAATTGTAAATGAAAATGAGGAAGAATATATCATGCTTTGTCGTTTGTGATACCGCAAATTCCCGTTTGCCGAATAACCCCTTGAAAGAGGAATGAACCTTGTGTGAATGGGCGATTCCCTTTCGGAGTCGCACATTTTTAAAAAAGATAAGTCAGCAAAGCGGTATTTATGGGAGATAACTATGGACTTTAATTGGATTAACATAATCAATATGGCTGCGGTGGTGTGGCTTATTTTAATCAATGTATTTGTTGCCCGAAAAGGACTGTCTGATAGCTTTAACAGTAAACACTTTATTGTAAATATCTTTGAGCAGATAGGGAGATACGGATGTATGGTGCTTATGATTCTCCCTATTTTTACAAGTGGTTGGAAATTTGGGTTCGGTTCTGTAGCAGAAATGCTAATTTGGATATGTTTAACGATATTGTTGCTGGCGATTTACAGTTTTCTCTGGACAAAAAAAGCAAATGGCGGAGTGTTCGTTCTCTATGGGTTGGCATTTGTTCCCGCCGTTTTGTTCTTATTGAACGGTCTTTTACTTCGACATCCTGCTTTGGTCGTTGCTTCATTGGTATTTGGGGTTTTCCATTTTCTCATTGTCAAAGAAAATATTTAATCAAGCACTAAATCCGGTTTGGCGAAAAGCGAATCGGAGCGAAAAATCGACGTTTATGGAAAAAACGAAATGAAGTGTCCATTTTATGATACAGAAATGTTACAAGGTTATTTGAATTGTGGGTTAGTCATTTGGAGTACCAGAAAACATAAGGTAAGCCTGCTACCAAACGATAAAGAAAAATATGCTTTCCGACTTAAAAGGTCAATAACATCTACACATTATGTGAGTAGCAGTTACTGCTCTAAATGTAAGCGAATGATTATTGATTGTGCAGAGTATGAAAGTAACATATAGTAGTAACTTTCCCGTTTGCCGAATAGCCTTTGAAAAAGGTATGAACCTTGTGAGAACGGGCGATTCCCTTTCGGGGTTGCCCATTTTTAGAAAAGACAGATAAACAAATCGGCGTTTGAGGTGAAATCATGGCATCGAGTAAAGAATATTTAGAGTTTATTTTAGGGCAGCTATCCGAATTGGATGAAATTACATATCGGGCTATGATGGGAGAATTTATCATCTATTACCGTGGCAAAATCGTAGGCGGTATCTATGATGACAGGTTGCTTGTAAAACCAATAAAAGCAGCAATCAGCTATATGCCAACAGCTCCGTATGAATTACCCTATGAGGGAGCAAAAGAGATGTTGTTGGTAGACGAAGTTGACAACAGAGAGTTTTTGACAGGTTTATTTAACGCTATGTATGAGGAACTGACTGCACCAAAATCGAAAAAGAAGAAATAAGCACTTCCCGTTTGTCTGAGAGATAATGAGGTCGATAAATAATATTTAAAAAATCACGGAGGTATACAGTAGATGAATATAAAGAAAGATCCAAGATGGTCAAAACAGTTTGGAGATTTTGGAGAACAACTTATAATGTACATAATTGGTAGGCATAAAAATATGAAAGTCGCATTTGTAGATCATGCAGGAGCAGATTTAATTGCTTCTGATTTAGGAAATAAAAATAATCGATATGCAATTTCGGTAAAAAGCAAGACATTGAGTATAACAACTGATGAAGAAAATAAAATCCGAATTGAAAGTAAGCTATATAAATTTACGGAGCATGACATAAGAGAATTAAAAAATTTTGCTGATAATTTTGATCTTAAACCTGTTGTATCTATAGTTATTGTACAACCTGAAATTCTGCAGACCCATCCGGATTGGCAAAAAAGATTAAGAAACAATAGTAATAGGTATTTTGAAAAGCATGACAAATTGGTAATTGATACCTTTACCTTCTTGTTGGAAGATGCGTTTGCTATGATAAATGAAGATAAACAATATTGTTCACCTACAGGTTCGGGAGGCTTTAATTTTAAATTTGAAAATTTGTATTTTGAAGAGGTTTTAGCAGACAAACGTATTGATCACACCAGATTAAGCTTCGATGCCCTTGATTATTTGAGAAGATGGGATGTTTTAAACCCAATGGACATTAATGCAGAGGATACATTACCATGGGGAAGTGATGGCAAATAACGATTAACGATTTTGGCAATTCCCCGTTTGTCAGGCTGATAACAGTTAAGCGTAGATTCTGAAAAGCCTTTTTTCGGCTCTTAAAACAGTAGATAACTAACAGGGAAAAACTGCTCAAAATTCGGCAGGATTGATTCTGTTTTGCTTTTATGGCGGGTCGGACGCTAAACGAAAATAAAAACAAGCCTCCGGAAATTCGTATAAATTCGTATAATTTAGAGATGGAAGAAGCAAAAAAAACATTGATATAGAAGGAAAAATTGAACTTGCTGTATTTTCCGGCAATGAAAGGAATAAACTAAATATAAAACTCCCGCCGCTTGAAGGGAAAGTCTATTGTTTTCCTGAAGCGGCGGGTATCATTATGTATAATATAAGTAATCAAGTTATAAGACAGTCTGTTTGCTGCTCATGGTTATCACATTTGCCGGAATCCGCAGAGATATCTTCTTTATTATTATTTTTTGTTACAATCCTTGCTTTGATACCCTTTGCGATCATATTCCATCCGTATGTTGCAGTGATAAGAAATTGAGGAATAAAGGCAAACAAATATCTGCTGTTACATTCCCAAATTAAAAGAAAAGCTGTTATGCCTATCAATGAAAGCTGACCGACAAGAATGATAGGATTATATTGTTTAATTTTGAACATGACAACAGCGGAGAAAATACAGCCGAGGATAAGCAGGATATGAAAAGCATACATATAAGTGTTGAAGTACATATAAAGGGATCCTCGTCTTGTAAATAAATCTGTCAGGAATTTATTTTGCCTTAGGGATTCTCTTGATGCATAGTCATCCCCTGCAAGAGAAGGTTCACACCACGTTCTTATCAATTTGGTACCGAAGATGTGGTTGACAAGTCCGCGGAAACCGTAATTATGTATACGTTCGATCAATACCTCCGTGTCCTTTTCTACCCGCTCGTTATAGGTTTCAAAGCTTAAAGTATATTTTACATCATTACGTATATATCCGCCTGAGTAATTCATTGACATCATTACCCAATGAACAGGGGGAAATTCGTACTTGTCCTTGATTTTATCACTGTAGTTAAAAATGGGGTTTGAAGGAATTGAAATCAATATCATAATTGCAATAGTTGAAATCACGGAAATTCCGGCATAAGTCAGCCTTTTTAAGAATTTTTCCCTGTTATTGAAAAACATTCCGATTAGTGCGGCAATCAGAGAGATTATCACCATTACCTTGAATTTTGAGCCTATTGCCGCAAAAAGACCTATGAGTATGGAGCATATGTATTTTGTTTTTGTTTTTTTGGTTTTATAAAGCTTGGCAAAAAAGTAGAAAACCGCTGCCGAAAACGGCAGGCTGAATGTGTCGGTATATGCAAATTGAGCATAAAGAAACAAAGGGGTGTACAAAGCAGTGATGACACCTATAAAAAATGCTTTTCGTCTGTCCCATAGTGTCAGTGCCGTAAGATAAATAAATGTAACGGCAATTTGCAGGAAAATACAGCTGCATATAAACGAAACACTCTTCATTGTGCCGAGTGTTGCATCGGGATAAAAAAAGTGCGTAATCTTAAAAACACAAATTAAAAATGAAGTGATAAATTGGTTGTTCGGATATCTTGCGAAATAGATTGTATCCGGATTTTTATTGTTCAATACATAATTTGCGGCGGTTTTTACCACCTTTCCCCAATCCCAGGAATATTTTACCTCCAGTGAAAATGCCATTACCAACAGCATTATGAAAGTCAGTATCCATAACCCGACATACATTCGTATCCACAGTTTATCTTCGGGGGCCGGCAGCTTAACGGGTTTTCTGAGTAGAAAAACTCCCACACACAGAACCACACCTAAAGCCAACAGGGCGAACGGCCGTTTATTTGCGGATGTTGTTATTGCATAAAATGCAATAAGAATAAAAAGAAAAAAGAACACAGTTTCAAATATGTTGATTGTACGTTTCATAATTTCTCTCCTTTTTAACCTATGATATACCAAAAAGACTGTTTCATGTGTACTTTGCCTGTGCAGGTTACCCGATACTATTCCGTAAACTGCATTATCTTATTCCGGTAATATTTCGGGAAATGACAGGGGGAATAAGCTATTTTCGGTTACTGATAAATCCGGAACAGTCGGATATTCAGCATTTTTTATTTTATTCATTTTTTAATAGCCGTTTTCCGGAATTTTATTCACTGCTTTTCACCTGTAGGCTTTAAGTGTAGCACATATACAGAGATTTGTCAAGAGGCAGGTTTTTATGTAATTAACCGGAGATAAGTGTTGATTTCACATTATGGCAATGATAAAATAAGCAGTAATAAATAAAGCGGAGAAACAGTTCCGGTAACGGTAATTCATGATAACGATTATTCTGTCTGCTATTGTTGGTGGGATTAAAATATATTTTTATATTCAACCGCTAAGTTCCTGTTTTTTATGAATATATACAGCAACCGCCCGAAAAATACTCCGGGCGGCTGTTTTTGAGTACCTCAATCATATTGTCCACTTGTGTCCGCAGTTCTGACAAATACATACAGTCTTATACTTGTATTTTGTTTTTCCCGAACCCTTGTGTTTTCCGAATATGAGCCATAGTCCGCAGGTGCAGAGAACAAGGGTCCAATACAACAAATCCCACAGACAGCCTGCTCCATTCACTCCTGTCTTTGATGTTGATTGCTCCGATGTAACGGTTACATTATCCTTTCCGCAAACAGGGCATACCATTATATCTCCTCCTTGAATTTATTATATAATATTTTAATCTAAAAAAGCTATTATGTCAAGTAAAAATATCATATTGATAATGACTTATCATACAGTATATTGTATAATAAGGATGAATTGGAGTTGATAATAATGATTTCGGAAAAAATAAAACTGCTTCGCAGTGAATCGGGAATGACACAGGCGGAGCTTGCAAGAAAACTCAGTATAACAAGAGCAGGTGTGAACGCATGGGAAATGGGGATATCTGTACCTTCTACCCAGTATATTGTGGAGCTGGCTATGCTGTTCAATGTTTCGGCGGATTATCTTTTAGGTCTGTCAAAAACAGCGACCGTAAGCGTTGAGGGGCTGAGTGAATATCAGGTCAAGGTCGTAAGAGAGGTTATTGAATGTATGAGGAATAATTCGTAAGGATAAACAAAAAACGGGATATAAAATATTGTTGGGGATATCATTTGATTTATTGATGATATCCCGATAATTTTTTCTCTTGATAATATTGATACAAACAAATATAATAATTATATCAGTTCGGATTATACACTGAAAGAGGTAAGAGATATGAAAAACATACTTATTATTGATGATGATATACATATAGGAAATATGCTTGAAGAGGTTCTGACGAGAGAGGGATATTGCGTATCCCGTGCATATTCGGGAACGGAAGCACTTCTTTATCTTTCAGGAAACAGACCGGATTTGATTTTGCTCGACCTTATGCTTCCGGGACTTTCAGGTGAGGAGGTCTTGCCGAAGATAAAAGGTATACCTGTTATCGTAGTAAGTGCAAAGGTTGATGTAGACGACAAAGTAAAGATGCTGCTCGGCGGTGCGGTGGATTATGTGACAAAGCCGTTTCAGATAAAGGAGCTTTTGGCAAGGATTTCTGTCCAACTGCGAAGAAATTTAAGTGCGGAAAATAATACCGTTCTGAAATTTCATGATCTTATTCTTGATACTGATAAGCACCTTGTAAGTATTTCCGGAAATGATATTAAACTCACACGGACGGAATATGCAATACTTAAACTGCTTATGCAAAATCCCTCACAGGTCATAACAAAATCACAGCTTCTTGAGCGTATAAGTGAGGATACACCCGATTGTACGGAAAGCTCGTTGAAAACCCACATAAGCCATCTGCGCACAAAGTTACGGAGTGTTGATGACAGGGAGTATGTTGAATCGGTATGGGGTATAGGATTTAAAATGAAAGAGCAATAACCTCAACCGAATCTCAACGTTTTTCTTAACCGTTC
>CANPXK010000099.1 GCA_947585965.1 uncultured Clostridia bacterium | reverse complement strand
GACTCACGTTGGTTTGTAAGCGATAAGGACTTCGGCGATACACTCGTTGAGGACTACAACCTCCGTAAGACTCTCAAGAAGCAGCTCAACGCTGCCGGCGTTCCCAAGATAGAAATTGAGAGAGACGCCGCAAAGGTCAGAATTCATATTCATTGTGCTAAGCCGGGTATGGTAATCGGCAGGGGCGGTGCAGAGATAGAAAAGCTCCGTCTTCAGTGCGAGAAAATCCTCGGAAAGCCTGTGGCAATCAATATAGTAGAGGTAAAGAATCCCGATGTCAATGCGCAGCTGATAGCTGAAAAGGTTGCAGGGGATCTTGAAAGAAGAATTTCCTATCGCCGTGCCATGAAGCAGAGCATAGGCAGAGCTATGAAGTTCAATGCAAAGGGTATCAGGATCATGTGTTCGGGTCGTCTCGGCGGCGCTGAAATTGCAAGATCCGAGCAGTACCATGAGGGTACTATTCCGCTTCAGACGCTCAGAGCGGATATAGATTACGGTTTCGCAGAGGCAAACACAACCTATGGTATAATCGGTGTCAAGGTTTGGCTCTACAAGGGCGAAGTTCTGAGTGATAACCGTAAGCCTCGCAGGGAAGGAGGCAGCAAGTAATATGTTAATGCCTAAAAGAGTTAAATACCGCAGAGTTCACAGAGGTCGTATGACGGGTAAGGCTCTCAGAGGAAATAAGGTGACATACGGTGAGTACGGTCTTCAGGCTCTTGAGCCGGGCTGGATCACTGCAAACCAGATAGAAGCAGCCCGTGTTGCCATGACACGTTACTGCAAAAGATTCGGTAAGGTATGGATAAAGATATTCCCCGATAAGCCTGTGACAAAGAAGCCGGCAGAAGTACGAATGGGTTCCGGTAAAGGTTCTCCCGAGTTCTGGGTGGCTGTTGTCAAGCCGGGCAGAGTAATGTTCGAGCTTGCGGGCGTTCCGGAGGAAACGGCAAGAGAGGCACTTCGTCTTGCTGCAATGAAGCTGCCGATAAAGACTAAGTTTGTTACAAAGAAAGAAACGGAGGTTGATGAATAATGAAGGCTTCAGAGATCAGAGAGATGACCGATGCTGAGCTTAAGACTAAGCTTCAGAGCCTTAAAGAGGAACTTTTCAACCTGCGTTTCCAGCTTACAATAAATCAGCTCGATAACCCGATGCGTATAAAAGCAGTTAAGAAGGATATTGCAAGAGTACAGACTGTTATCCGCCAGAATGAGCTTTCTGCGGCACAGCAGACTGACGCATAAGGGGAAGGAGGAGACTTACTTTGGAAAGAAACCTTAGAAAAACCAATGTCGGCAAGGTAGTCAGCGACAAGATGGATAAGACAATTGTTGTTGCTATCGAGGACAGCGTAAAGCATCCGCTTTATAACAAGATTATCAAGCGTACAATCAGACTTAAGGCTCATGATGAAAACAATGAGGCAGGCGTGGGCGACCGTGTAAGAATAATGGAAACCCGTCCGCTTTCTAAGGATAAGAGATGGCGCTTAGTAGAGATTATAGAGAAGGCTAAATAAAAAGCCTTCAGTAAAGGAGGAACGCACTGTGATACAGCAGCAGACCTACCTCAAGGTTGCCGATAATACCGGCGCAAAGGAGCTTATGACAATAAGAGTCCTCGGCGGTACAGGCAGGAGGTACGCAAATATAGGTGACGTCGTAGTTGCTTCCGTTAAAAAGGCAGCACCCGGCGGCGTTGTAAAAAAAGGCGATGTCGTAAAGGCAGTAATTGTACGTTCGGCAAAGGGCGTGCGTCGTGAGGACGGTACATACATCAGATTTGATGAAAATGCAGCCGTTATAATAAAAGAAGACAAAAACCCGAGGGGTACCCGTATATTTGGCCCGGTAGCAAGAGAACTTCGTGATCATGATTACATGAAGATACTCAGCCTTGCTCCGGAGGTACTTTGATGGAGGTGCGCACAATGAGTAACAAGGTTCATGTTAAAACAGGCGATACAGTCGTTGTTCTCAGCGGCTCCCAGAAGGGTAAAAAGGGTAAGGTAATGGCAGTAAGCCCCAAAGAGGGTAAGGTTATTATCGAAAAGGTAAACCTCGTGTCCAAGCATGTTAAACCCCGCAGAATGGGCGAGCAGGGCGGAATTGTTGAGGCAGAGGGTGCAATGTACGCTTCTAAGGTACAGATTGTATGCCCCCGCTGCGGAAAGCCTACCCGTATAGCTCATAAAATTCTTGAGGACGGCACCAAGGAACGCATTTGCAAAAAGTGCGGCGAGGCGCTTTAAGGAGGTAAAACTTTAATGGCAAGACTTAAAGATTTCTATGTTAAGGAAGCTGCGCCGGCTCTTTTGAAGAAGTTCTCCTATAAGAGCGTTATGCAGATTCCGAAGCTTGACAAAATCGTCATCAATGTCGGTGCCGGTGAGGCAAGGGAAAATTCAAAGGCAATAGATGCCATTTCGGCTGATCTCGCGGCAATAACAGGTCAGAAGCCCGTTGTTTGCAGAGCTAAGAAATCAGTTGCTAACTTCAAGCTCAGAGAAGGTATGCCGATAGGTGTTAAGGTAACACTCAGAGGCAACAAGATGTATGAGTTCGTGGACAGACTTTTCAACGTGGCTCTTCCGAGAGTACGTGACTTCCGCGGAATCAACCCCAACTCTTTCGACGGCAGAGGCAACTACAATATGGGTCTTAAGGAGCAGCTTATCTTCCCTGAGATTGATTTCGATAAGGTAGATAAAGTACGTGGTATGGATATTTGCTTTGTAACTACAGCTGCTACAGACGAAGAGGCACGAGAGCTGCTCACACTTATGGGCGCTCCGTTTGCGAAATAAGGAGGGATTACCGTGGCTAAGACATCTATGAAGGTAAAACAGCAGAGAGAACCCAAGTTCTCCACAAGAGCATATAACAGATGCAAAATCTGCGGCAGACCTCATGCTTATCTCCGTAAATATGGTATTTGCCGTATCTGCTTCAGAGAGCTTGCATACAAAGGCGAGATACCGGGCGTTAAGAAGTCAAGCTGGTAAGGCGAAACTATAAGGAGGTAAACTGATTATGCAGATTACAGATGCTATAGCAGATCTGCTTACGAGAATACGTAATGCAAATACTGCAAAACATGATACGGTAGAGGTTCCTGCTTCCAATATCAAGAAGGCAATCGTACAGATACTTCTTGACGAGGGCTATATCAAGAGCTTTTCGGTCGTTGACGACGGCAAGCAGGGTATAATTAAGATCGCTCTTAAATACGGCGAGGGCAAGACTCCTGTTATCACAGGACTTAAGAGAGTATCGAAGCCCGGACTCCGTATATACAGCGACGTAGAAAATATGCCGAAGGTTATGAAGGGCCTTGGCGTTGCTATCATCTCCACATCAAAGGGTGTTATGACCGACCGTCAGGCACGCAAGGAGAATGTAGGCGGCGAGGTTCTGGCATACGTTTGGTAATGGGGGTACAGAAATGTCACGAATTGGAAGAAAACCCGTAAATATTCCCGCCGGAGTAGACGTAAAGGTTGAAAACGGTGTTATAACAGTTAAGGGTCCTAAGGGTACACTTACACAGAAGTACCATACAAATATGGATGTAAAGGTTGAGGGCAGCGAAATAATCGTTACCCGTCCCGATGACGATAAGTTTAATCGCTCACTTCACGGACTTACACGTACAAACATACACAATATGGTTGTCGGTGTAACCGAGGGCTTCAAAAAGGAGCTTGATGTAAACGGTGTAGGTTATCGTGTGCAGAAGCAGGGAAAGAACCTTGTTATGAACCTTGGTTATTCACACCAGGTTATTGTATCCGATACTGATGATATAACAATCGAAGCACCGACTCCGAATAAGATCATCATAAACGGTATAGACAAGCAGAAGGTCGGCCAGTTTGCTGCTGAGGTAAGGGAAAAGCGTCCGCCCGAGCCGTATAAGGGCAAGGGAATCAAGTACGTTGACGAAGTTATCCGCCGCAAGGAAGGTAAAGCCGGCAAGGGTAAGAAGTAATAAAGGAGTGAATCAACCATGGTTAAAAAGTCTGATACAAATAAGGCAAGACTTACTCGCCACAAGAGAGTCAGAGGAAAAATCAGCGGTACCGCTGAACGTCCCCGTCTTAATGTATTCCGCTCCACAAATAACATCTATGCTCAGCTTATTGATGATGTAAAGGGTGTTACTCTTGCATCAGCTTCCACGCTTGATAAGGATATAGATGGTTACGGCGGAAATAAGGACGCTGCCCGCAAGGTCGGAGCTCTTATTGCAAAGAGAGCAGCCGAGAAGGGCATAACAGAAGTAGTTTTTGACAGAGGCGGATATATATTCCACGGCCGTGTCAAGGAACTCGCAGAGGGCGCTCGTGAGGGCGGTCTTAAGTTCTAAGAAGGAGGAGAGTAGCTTTGGCTTTAATCGACGGATCTACTTTGGATTTGAAAGAGCACGTTGTTGCTATCAACCGTGTATCTAAGACAGTAAAGGGCGGTCGTATATATAAGTTTGCCGCACTCATCGTGGTGGGCGACGGCAACGGAATTGTTGGCTTTGGTATAGGCAAGGCAGGCGAGGTTCCGGATGCGATCCGCAAGGGAATCGAGGACGCTAAGAAGAATCTCGTTAAGATTTCACTTAAGGGTACGACAATACCTCACGAGGTTATCGGCGAGTACGGAGCAGGTAAGGTTCTTATGAAGCCCGCGGCTCCCGGTACCGGTGCTATTGCCGGCGGTCCCGTTCGTGCGGTAATCGAGGCAGTTGGTATAAAGGATATCAGAACAAAGGCTCTTCGTTCAAATAACCCCTGCAACGTTGTAAGGGCAACACTTGCGGGTCTTATGAGCCTTAGAACGGCAGATGAGGTTGCGGCTGTACGCGGCAAGTCTGTTAAGGAAATTTTAGGATAATCTGGGAGGAGAAGCAGTATGGCACAGCTCAAAATTACTCTTAAAAAGAGTCTGATCGGCAGACCGAAGGATCAGATTGCTACTGCAAAGTCACTCGGACTTACAAAGCCGGGCAACACTGCGGTTCAGCCCGATAATGTACAGACCAGAGGTAAGGTGGCAAAAATAAGTCATCTCATCGAGGTTGAGGAAGCTTAAGCAAGGAGGTGCGACAGAATGTATTTGCACGAACTTTCACCTGCCGCTGGTGCTAAAAAGGCATCCAAAAGAATAGGCAGAGGTCATGGCTCGGGTCAGGGCAAAACAGCCGGCAAGGGTCATAAGGGTCAGAAGGCACGTTCAGGCGGCAGCATTCGTCCCGGTTTCGAGGGCGGTCAGATGCCGCTGCAGAGGAGAGTCCCGAAGAGAGGCTTCAATAACATATTCGCTAAAAAAATTGTTGCTATAAACATATCTGCACTTGACGCTTTCGAGGATGGTGCGGAAGTAACGGCACAGGCTCTTATTGAAAAGGGTATCGTTAAAAAGGAATATGACGGTATAAAGATTCTCGGCAACGGCGAGCTTACTAAAAAGCTTAATGTTAAGGTTGCAGCATATTCGGAATCGGCAAAGCAGAAGATTGAGGCTGCAGGAGGAAAGGCAGAGGTGATTTGATTTGTTTAAAACAATCGCTAATGCATGGAAGGTCCCCGATCTTCGCAAAAAGATGCTATTTACGATATTTATCGTGTTCGTATTCAGATTGGGTTCGGCAATCCCGGTGCCCTTTCTGGATGTGGATGTTCTGAGAACACTGACAGCAAGCTGGAATGATTCAAATAATATGCTTTCCTATGTTGATATGTTCTCGGGCGGTGCGTTTTCAAATGCGACATTGTTTGCAATGTCGGTAACACCGTATATCAACTCTTCAATTATAATGCAGCTGCTTACGGTTGCAATCCCTCCGCTGGAAAGACTTTCAAAAGAGGGTACGGAGGGACGTAAGAAAATAGGTACAATAACACGTTATGTAACGGTTATTATCGGTATTATTCAGGGTACGGCATACTATATATACCTGCTCAGATCACAGGTGCAGGCTGATGACGGAAGTATCAAAAATATAGTTGAGTATCAGGGCTGGAATTTCACGGCAGTATTTGCTGCGATAACCATAATTATGACATTTACAGCCGGTACGGCTCTTATGATGTGGCTCGGTGAGCAGATCAATCAGAACGGTCTCGGAAACGGTATTTCAATACTCCTCTTTGTGGGTATTATCGCAAGACTTCCCGTTACCTGTCTCGTTCTCTGGGAAAATTTCCAGGACGGTCTTGCAGGTCAGACACAGAACCTGATATACTCTGTAATCTTCGTTCTGATTTTCCTTGTTATAATATGGGTAATCGTATTCATGAACGATGCGGAACGCAGAATACCGATTATGTATGCAAAACGCGTGGTCGGACGCAAAATGTACGGCGGACAAAGCTCATACCTTCCCGTTAAGGTCGGTCTTTCGGGCGTTATGCCGATCATCTTTGCAAGCTCTATTCTTTCAATACCGCAAACGATATTGATGTTCCTGGATCAGAATAATCTTCCCGATTTCTGGAAAGGCTTCTTCAATATCTTTACACCGACTAACTGGATTTATATAGCTTTGTATTTTGTCATGATTATCGGATTCGGTTATTTCTATGTAACCATACAGTATAATCCCTTGGAAATGGCAAATAATCTCCGTCAGAATAACGGAACAATCCCCGGTATCAGACCGGGTAAGCCCACAACAGATTTTATCGCTAAGATAATTTCACGTATAACACTTATAGGATCGCTTTTCCTTGCATTTATTGCAATTGTACCGCTCCTGTTCTCAAAATTCTCGGGAATGACGGGACTTATGCTCGGCGGTACGTCAGTAATCATCCTTGTGGGTGTTGCACTTGAAACAATGAGACAGCTTGAATCTCAGCTGATGATGCGTCATTATAAGGGATTCCTCGATTGATAAATTCTGAATACGAAAGGAGCAAAAAGTAATGAATATTATTTTACTCGGCGCACCCGGTGCGGGCAAAGGAACACAGGCGGAAGTTATTTCCGACCGTCTGGGTATACCTACAATTTCGACAGGAAATATAATCAGAGAAGCGCTGAAAACCGGTACTGAGATGGGTCTGAAGGCTAAATCCTATATGGAAGCAGGTCAGCTTGTCCCGGATGAGGTCGTTATCGGCATCATTAAGGAAAGACTTGCGGAGGATGATTGCAGGAACGGTTTTATCCTTGACGGATTCCCCAGAACTATTCCTCAGGCCGAGGCTCTGGACAAGATGGGTATAGTGATCAATAAGGTAATTGATATTGAGGTTACCGATGAGGCTATAATCAAAAGAATGTCCGGACGCCGTGTCTGCGAGAAATGCGGAGCAAGCTACCATATGGAATATAAGCTTCCGCAGAAAGAAGGAGTTTGCGACAAATGCGCAGGCGCCCTTGTTCAGCGTAAGGATGACCACCCGGATACGGTAAAAGCCAGACTTGAGGTTTACCATAAAGAAACAGAGCCGCTTAAGGATTACTATGAAAAGCAGAATAAGCTTTCCGTAGTGGAAGGTCAGGATACGGTTGAGCATACAACTTCACTTATCCTGCAAGCTGTTGAGGCGTAGGATATATGGTGATTCTTAAGACCTCCCGTGAAATTGCAGCAATGCGGGAAGCGGGAAGGGTTTCTTCGGGAGCCTTGCAGGAGGCGGGGAAGGCGGTTGAACCGGGAGTTTCTACTCTTGAGATTGATAACATAGTCCGCAGATATATCGAGAAGCAGGGTGCTGAGCCCTCGTTTCTCGGATACGGCGGTTTTCCTGCAAGTGCTTGTATTTCGGTAAATAATGTAGTCATCCACGGCATACCGAGTGCAAAAATAATTCTGAAACAGGGAGATATCGTAAGTATAGATGTGGGTGCAAAGCTTAACGGATATCACGGGGACAACGCTTATACGTTTGCCTGCGGAGATGTGTCAAGGGAAGCACAGGCACTTATGGACGCCACAAGAGAGTCCCTCTATGAGGGAATAAAAAATGCTGTGGCAGGAAATAGAATAGGTGATATCGGAAATGCTGTTCAGAGGTATGTCGAGGCACGCAGTTACTCGGTGGTAAGAGATTTTGTCGGTCACGGAGTAGGTGCGAAGCTGCATGAAGATCCCAGCGTACCTAATTACGGCACACCGGGAAGGGGTGTGCGATTGCTGCCGGGTATGACAATAGCCATAGAGCCAATGATAAATCAGGGTACACACAGGGTAAGAGTACTTGATGATGATTGGACGACTGTGACCGCAGACGGAAAGCTTTCGGCTCATTTTGAGCATACGATAGCGGTAACCGCAGACGGACCGGTCATATTGACAAGACCTGATTGAGGTGAGCGATATGAGGTTTCGTAGAGGGACGGTCGCCGCTTCAAAGGCAGGGCATGATAAGGGCAGCTTTTTTGCGGTAGTACGCATAGAAGATGATTTGGCATATATAGCGGACGGAAAGGGCAGAAGACTGTCGGATCCTAAACGAAAGAAGCTTATTCATCTTGCGTTTACCGATACTGTTCTGAGTGAACAGATAATGAATGATGACAGTAAGCTCAGTGAAGCAATTGACTCGTTTAATAAGAGGTCGAGAGCATTCTAAGGAGGTAATTGTATTGTCTAAGGAAGACGTAATTGAGGTAGAGGGCATAGTAAAGGAGGCTCTTCCGAATGCACAGTTCAAGGTCGAGCTTCAGAACGGACATATAATCCTTGCTCATATTTCGGGTAAGCTGAGAATGAATTTTATTCGTATACTTCCCGGTGACAAGGTAACGGTAGAAATGTCGCCATATGATCTGACAAAGGGTCGTATAACATGGCGCAGTAAGTAATATTCCCCGGTCGGGGGTTATCGAAAGGAATGATAACACGATGAAAGTCAGACCTTCAGTAAAGAAAATTTGCGAAAAATGTAAGGTTATAAAGCGCAAGGGCAAAATCATGGTTATCTGTGAAAACCCGAAGCATAAGCAGCGTCAGGGCTGATGACGCATAAATACCAACGGAGGTGCGAAAATAAATGGCACGTATTGCAGGTGTAGATTTACCCAGAGATAAGAGAGTCGAGATCGGTCTTACTTATATTTTCGGAATAGGCCGCAAGACATCCAACGATATCCTCGCAGCAACAGGAGTTAATCCCGACACAAGAGTAAGAGATCTCACAGAGGATGATGTTGCTAAGATCAAAGAGTATATCGACCATAATGTAAGAGTTGAGGGTGACCTCAGAAGAGATATAGCATTTGATATAAAGAGACTTATTGAAATCGGATGCTACAGAGGAATACGTCACCGTACAAATCTTCCCGTTCGCGGACAGCGTTCAAAGACAAATGCCCGCACAAGAAAGGGTAAGAGAAAGACAATGGCTAACAAGAAGAAGTAATCAGGAGGGAATAACTGATGGCAGTTCAGAAAGGTGCTAAGAAGGCTACTGTACGCAGACGCCGTGAGCGTAAAAATATCGAAAAGGGCGCAGCGCACATTCAGTCGACATTCAATAATACGATAGTAACAATATCTGATGTTCAGGGAAATGCAATTTCCTGGGCAAGTGCGGGTGAGCTCGGCTTCAGAGGCTCCAGAAAGTCCACTCCGTTTGCGGCTCAGTCAGCAGCTGAAACTGCTGCGAAGGCAGCAATGGAGCATGGTATGAAAACCGTTGAGGTATACGTAAAGGGCCCCGGTGCAGGACGTGAAGCAGCAATTCGTGCTCTTCAGTCGGCAGGTCTTGAGGTAAGCATGATAAAGGATGTTACCCCGATTCCCCACAACGGTTGCCGTCCTCCTAAGAGAAGACGTGTATAAAATAACGGAGGTGCATTTTAAATGGCAGTAAACAGAGATCCTATTCTTAAGAGATGCAGATATCTCGGAATCAGCCCGGCAGTATTGGGTATTTATAAGACATCTAAGAAAAATCCTAACGCAAATGCAAGAAGGAAAGTATCAGAGTACGGCTTGCAGCTCAAAGAGAAGCAGAA
>CANPXK010000098.1 GCA_947585965.1 uncultured Clostridia bacterium | reverse complement strand
GACAGTTTGCTGAGTCCCGATTCGTTTATCAGGGTACATATTATCTGCCATAGCTGCTGTAATATTTCCATTTCTTAGCTTCCTTTCGGTAAATTATCGGATTTTCAGAACGGTCGTGTATTATCCAGAACGCCTGCCCTTGACCATGCCGAACGTGTGTTCCGTGATTTTCTTACGCTCTTCACCCTATGCGGCTTTTCACCGCAGACAACATCTACAGCCGCAGCAATAACCGCTATAATTTCATCAGGTATTGCACCATCATCGGCAACCTCTGCTTCTTCCGCTTCGGTCACGGCCGCCGCCGGTTCCGGACTTGATGGTTCTTCCGTCATTGTTTTGTTTTTCTTTTTCTTTCCTCTATTCTGGATAGATGTTATAATCTTGCCGTACAGCGTCACTATAACGATAAGCAAAATCAGTACGACAAAAACAACGACAAATCCCGCAAGTAGTAAAATAAACGCTTGCATCATATCACCCATATTGTTTTCCTGCCTTTCCTTCTATAGGTAAATTTCGTTAGCTGAAATCATACATATAATATTATAACTTAATTTTTTATATTTTTCAATCTGTAAATCGCATTTTTTTGTAAAAAACAGAGCAGTCTAAATTTCCAAAGTAAATGCAACAAGTTTACAAAAGTATGTTGCAATTAGTCTGATGAACAGCATGTTGCATTTAATTTAAATCTATTCATAGATTTTGAACCAGAGGCAAAGTAGGCACGGCTTGCCGCTTGACCTTGATAGGTTATCAAAAAAATGCTATAATGGATATGCGACGGATAATCATATAGTATCTATTCATGAGTTTCTCACCGTCGGCACGATATACACAGCATTTTTTTGATGTTCTGTCAAGGTTGCCGGATGGGAAGTATAAAGCAAAAAAATTCGTTGCATTTAGTTTGGGGAAATATTTTTTACAAACAATAATTTCCTTAGTGTCTTTTTCTGAATTTTTATATCAACCTAAATTGGCGTTGCATTTACTCTGAAAAAATTTTTTGACTTGAATGTAACGTCTGTGTTTGTGTACCCTTTTTTATTCTCGAATGCTCTTTTTTACTGCTTTTTAAGGCTTTTTTCTTATTTTTATTCTTATTTACTCGTTATTTTCTCAGACTAATTGCAACCTGTTGCATTTTCTTTGATTTTGTTGCGTTTACTTTGAAAATTAACCAAAAACAGAGCAGACAATGATGACAGCAGGAAAATATATTGCTATTTTCGCTGCCGTATGTTACAATGGGATAAAAGATTGAGATCGGAGAGTGATGTTTTTATTTCCATAGAAAGATATATATTTAAAAAACAGAAAACCTACACATTCAAAGAAATTACTGATACGATAAGGTGGGCTTGCAGAGACAGCGAGGAAAGGCGGTCTGTGAACAGATCTTATTTTAAAGGAAGCAAAAGCTGTTGTTGACAATCCCAATGCACCGATTATGAAGATCAGCATCAGGTATGAAGCTGATTCTGTCGGAATCAAGGTAGAAAAGCAGAACGGAGAAGTCGAGATAAGGCAGATATTCTGATGAGGTTATTTATAAGATAATTCTCCAACGGACGTTTATGTAAAATAATAATTGATACAATTATACTTTCATATCAGGATTGTTTGTATTTGATATGCTTGACTAATCGGCCAAAGAGAATTATAATTTATAATGGAATGATTTTACAGGAGGAGAATAATTTAATGAAAAGCTACAACATTACCCTGCTAAAGGGTGACGGTATCGGTCCGGAGATAGTAAATGAGGCTGTTAAAGTACTGAATGTGACAGCGGAAAAATATGGATTTGAGGTAAAGTATGAGGAGGCACTTCTCGGCGGCTGTGCCATTGATGCAACGGGAGTACCACTTCCGCAGGAAACCATTGATAAATGTAAGGCAAGCGACAGCGTACTTCTTGGTGCAGTCGGAGGACCAAAGTGGGATACTCAGCCCGGTGATAACCGCCCCGAGGCAGGACTTTTAGGTATAAGAGGGGCACTTGGACTTTTCGCAAACCTTCGTCCGGCAGTTATCTTTGAGCCGCTTAAAAACGCTTCACCACTAAAAGAGGATATAATCGGCGAAGCTATGGATATTATGATTGTCCGTGAGCTTACAGGTGGAATCTATTTCGGCAAAAGAGGTAATTTTGAAGAGGACGGCATACCGGCAGCATTTGATACCGAAAAATATAATGTCAATGAGATACAGAGAATAGGCAGAGTAGCCTTTGATATGGCTATGAAGAGAAATAAGAGGCTGACGAGTGTTGATAAGGCTAATGTCCTTGATTCCTCACGTCTTTGGCGGAAAATCATGATAGAGCTTTCAAAGGAATACCCCGAGGTTGAGCTTAATCATCTTTATGTTGATAACTGTGCTATGCAGCTTGTAAGAAATCCCAAGCAGTTTGACGTTATTGTAACCTCGAATATTTTCGGTGATATTCTTTCGGACGAGGCATCCATGATAAGCGGTTCAATCGGTATGCTTGCCTCGGCAAGTCTTAACAGCACAAAACTCGGTATGTATGAGCCTATTCACGGAAGTGCTCCCGATATTGCAGGGCAGGGAATTGCAAATCCGCTTGCAACAATTCTTTCAGTCGCTATGATGCTGCGTTATTCTCTTGATGAATCCGCTGCTGCCGATGCCATAGAAAAGGCTGTTGCCGAGGTACTTAAAACCACAAGAACACCGGATATATACACCGAGGGAACGAAAAAGGTATCAACCGCCGAAATGGGTGATGCAGTTTGTGCTCTCATAAAATAACCGTTTAAGCAATTCTGCCGTACAAATTAAAGGTATTCCGGTTTTAAGGAACAGCTATCATACACTCATTGTGCATGATAGCTGTTTCTGTTTAATACAGCATAAATTAAAAAAATCATGTGGTGTTTTTTTGCCGCAGCAAACAGATAAAAAGATACCGGACAGCCTGCTGTGACTGCCCGATATCTTTTTTAGTCTACTGCCCATGTTCACAAAAAACCGAACAATAACAGACGTTATTCACCCGAATCCTCTGAGGCTTGTGAAGTTTCAGAGGTTTCTTCTTTCTTATTTTCTTGCTTTTCAATTCTGTCAAGATAGTACAATGATTTCGATTTAATTTCAGAGTTATTCAAAGAAGCGGCATTATTGAGAAGCGTCTTTATATCAGCACCTGTACAATTTCCCTCAGTATAGGCTTTATTTGCCTTATCGAGATAATTATTAGTCAGAATTGCTACATATTTTTCCGCTATCTGTGAACCCCTGACGTTATTTCTATATGCGGCTTCAGCCATAACATAGTTACCGTCACGAAGCTGTATATATGCATTTGTGGCACCACTTTCATAAATCAAAACTATTCCCAATGCAGAAAGTGCAAAAACGCACATAATTACAATCTTTGCAATAACAATACCCTTTTTCTGCTTTTTTCGTTCTATTTTTTCAGGGAGAAAAATTCGTTTCCTGACTATCTCCGCTCCGCACTGAGAACAGAATTTTTTATCACCCTCCAGCAGTGCGCCACAGCCGTGACAGATTTTGTTATATTTAATTCTTTTAACAACAAGAATAATTTCTACCACTATAAGAGCTATTATGATAATGCTTAGTACAATAATAAATATCAGTTTTTTCGCATCAATCGGATAAGACATCTGTGCTTTGGTATTTTCTCCGGCGATGTATGTCATATCAACTTTTCCGTCACCCTCATTATCAACATACATATTGACATCATCTTTTTGTGCGGTGTTTGTGGATATGACCGTCTTGCTTGTTATGGGCACAGTGTCAAACTCACGGACATCAGTATATTCCCCTTCTTCGTCAGGATAGCTTATGGAATAATTCATAGTACCTTCTCCGGTACCTTTAATGGATATTTCATAATCATTATCTTTCAAAAGTCTGAGAATTTTCACCTCATTATTTTCTGTTCCGGTATTTCCATACTCATTTTGATTACTTACCTGTCCGTTCCGGTTTTCCTGATTATCAAAGTCATATGGGTTACCGGTCTGCATATCCGTTGAGGAGCTTTCCTGATAGGAAGAATCACTGCTGCTTTCCTCAGAATCCTCATATGTTTCGGAAGAAATTATTAACGTTCCGAAATCTGTTCGTGTATTCATATTCTTTTTGGACGAATTCAATGTCTGACCATTATATGAAACAGATACATCAACAGGACAGGCAACTCTTATATATATGTATTTGTTACCGCTAATTTGGTCTGCAAGATCTGAAAAAACCTGATAAAGCTTATTTTCAGGATCATCCACCATAAACTCATAGCCGTCTATATCACTGACCTCATAATAATATCCCGGAGATGCAATATTTTGCATCAAATTCTGACATCTCTGCAGTTCGGATTGTTCTATCTTGTGGAAAAATCCCAATGAATAAATTGTAATGTCCTCATCTTTTATATCATTGGCAAGAGAGAGCAAAGGAGATTCATAATCTCCATATGCGCTTGATTGACCCGAATTCGGATAACCGTCACTCATAACCACGATCATTTTTTTCTTCGTATTTGATGTAGCGAGAAGATTTTTCGCTGATTCAATACCGCTGTACATATTTGTGTCGCCATACGTTCCTAACGAATCTATTGTGTTTTTAAGCTCTCTTTTTTTATTGGAGAATTTAATAAGAGTTGATGCATCAGAGGCGTATGTTATAATACTTATTCTCGTTGCCGGACTTGCGGACAAAACAGTATCAACAAATTTTGATGCCGCCTGCTTAGTCTGATCTATCGGAGTACCTTCCATACTGCCCGATAAATCCAGAACCAATACCACATCACGGGGAACCGTGCCGAATTGTGTGTAAACTTTACACACTTTCGGATATTTATCTACCTTTTGATCTTTTGCATTATTGTTGATAACCAATGTAAAGCTCTCGCTAATACTTCCGTCAAGCAAATCGGTCAGGATAACATCATATATACCATTATGTATTGAAGATGGAATTTTAAATTCTTTTTGATTAACATCCTGATCAAGCACTGTGTCATCCCGGTTAAGTCGTTTAATTTTTATATTGTAATTGTCATATAGAGTATCATTTTTGCCATATACCTTGAGAGTACCATTTGAAACTACAGTTTTTTCAAAGCTGGTAGGAATTCCGACTTTATCAAAGGAATCAATTACGCTTTCCATCCCGTCATCATCCAGACTGCTGTCAGAAACCCCTGAATCATGGTATTTACTGTTCATATAAACAGCCTGCATTTCAATTATCGAACGGAAGGCTTTAAAATCAGTATGTGAACTGAGGTTCGGTATGATATCATAATACAGACTTGCAATTTGGGCATTGCTTACTTTACCGCTTTTCTGCATACAATACGCGGGATAGCTTACAAGAAATGATGAATCGTGACAATCTGTCTGATATTCCTTAAATTCAGAATAATCATCAAAATAAGGCTTAGTCATATCCCTTACAGAATTTTTCCAGTCACAGTTGTTATCTAAAGAATAATCTGCACAGTAATCATCAATAAGCTCACCAAATATATCGGCTATACCCTCATTTATACCATACTGAGTTGTACTCTGTGCATTCTTGCCATCGGGAACATTAAGTTCCTTTACCAAGCCGCACTTATCAAAAACCACGCCATGCGTATACTCGTGTCCCATAACATCCAGATCCGCCGAATATTCATATCCGTCACGAACTCCGACAACCATGGATGAATTTCCAAACATTGCGGCATTATCGCTAAGATCCTTGCCAAAAAATTGTGATACTCCAACATAGACAGGCAAAATATCACTGTTATTTTTTACACCAACTCTCATAAACACATTTTTATAAAAATCATAGACTCTTTGAAGGTTGGCCATTGTATCTATACAGCTTTTATCAGGAACAGATGTTTTCGGATTCCATGAATACACCTGAGCTTCATTTATCTGGCTGTCGCTGTCTATTGCCTGATTTCTGTTCATCAGATAAATATTAATATTCCGGTTTGTGTCCTCAAGTACGTACTCCTCATCGGACACACTGTTCACATCAAGAGTCTGCTTAGCCTTTTGGCCATCGGGCTTTTTGTTCAGGGGATCGGAGTCATCATCGCTGTCGAGTGTTTTCATATCTGTAGAAAAATTTTCGTTATATCCTACAACCTTTCCCGATGAAGCATCCACGGAAATACTTAAAAACACCGCATTTATACTATTCAGACTGACATTGAAGAGATAACACAAACTATAATCATTATCCGCAGCCACAATTTTAAGCCCTGTATTTTCCACATAATAGCTATCACCGGACAATTTATAATTACTCTGTACATATAATTTTACAGCATTCTCTGCTATATCCTCATATACTTTCGGCTCAGTATTAAAATCATCGGGAATCGGGAAATATTTTCCGCTTACATTAATCAGTCCGCCTCCTTTTTCCGTCTGAAAATTAAGTCCTCCGCCGTAAATCTCAACACCGTTATATTTCTGTTGAAAATTATAATAAACATAATCTTGTGTCATGTCAGTGCTTTTAAGTTCATATTCATTATCAACATCTTTTATGCCGTATTCGTCCTTGATTGACTTCAGAAACTCAAAAGCCTGATCCTCGTCGCCTATTCTTGTATTATCCAATTCATCCATCACAGACGGATCAAATACAACCGAACCGTTATTTTTCGCTTCTTCCTTTTGGTTTTCCTCGTCCTCACGCTCCTTTTTTGCTTCCTTTTGCTCGTCGGTAAGTTTGTCATCCTGCTCCTGCTGTGCAGTCGATGCAGCCGACGTCCTTACATCTCCTCCGAACAGATCATAAATGCATAATGCATCTATAGACAGGCTTATAACCATTACAATCGCAAGGAGAATAGTCAAAAATCTTGGTCGCTGAAATTTAATTTTTTTCTTTTCTCCTTTATTTTCTTTTTTCTGTTTCCGCTTCTCTTTCATCAGTACCCCTCACTTCAATATTTTTTTAAACATAAATGTATTACGGTTATTTTATTCAAACACAGCTTACCGTGAGAATTTTTTCTTTTACCGCACCCTTACTATCCTCTGCAACTATCTTGATATCATAAACTGTTACCGTCCCCGGCTTAAAGCTTACGGATGTTTCCGCCGTATTTGCTTTCTTTACTACCCAATTTTTATCATTTGTTTTCTTGTAGTAGTAAGAGTAGGTATAGGGCGCTGTTCCTCCCGATGCCGCTCCTGTTATTGTTATAGAATTGCCGAGCTTGATTGTTGTTGAGGATAACTTTGAATTGTTCACAAGAGGTACATACGGATCAGTTACATTAACCGTAAGGATTTTTTCTTTGGATGTACCTTTACTGTCTTTAACAATAACCTTGATACTGTATGACTTCACTGCCCCCGGTTTGAAACTTACAGATGTTTCCGCCGTATTTGCTTTCTTTACTACCCAATCTTTATCAGTTGTTTTTTTGTAGTAATAAGAATAGGTATAGGGCGCTGTTCCTCCCGATGCCGCTCCTGTTATTGTTATAGAATTGCCGAGTGTGATGGATGTTGAAGACAACTTTGAATTGTTCACAAGAGCCGCATTCGGATCAGTTACATTAACCGTAAGGATTTTTTCTTTTGATGTACCCTTACTGTCTTTAACAATAACCTTGATACTGTATGACTTCACTGCACCCGGTTTAAAGCTTACGGATGTTTCCGCCGTATTTGCTTTCTTTACTACCCAATCTTTATCATTTGTTTTCTTGTAGTAGTAAGAATAGGTATAGGGCGCTGTTCCTCCCGATGCCGCTCCTGTTATTGTTATAGAATTGCCGAGTGTGATTGATGTTGAGGATAGCTTTGAATTGTTCACAAGAGCCGCATTTGGATCAGTTACATTAACCGTAAGAATTTTTTCTTTGGATGTACCCTTACTGTCTTTAACAATAACCTTGATACTGTATGACTTCACTGCCCCCGGTTTGAAACTTACGGATGTTTCCGCTGTATTTGCTTTCTTTACTACCCAATCTTTATCAGTTGTTTTCTTGTAGTAGTAAGAATAGGTATAGGGGGCTGTTCCTCCCGATGCTGCACCCTTTATCGTTATGCTATTGCCAAGTGTAATTGATGCCGAAGATATCGTTGAATCATTTACAAGGGGACTTGCCACTGTTATCCTGCACACATCCGTCTTTCCATTTGATATTTTCACGGTAATGTCAGCCGTACCTGCCTTTTTCGCACTTACGTATGCAAGACCGTCAACTACATTTATATCCGCAACACTTGTGTCACTTGAAGACCATATTATATCATCCTCTGCACCGGCAGGCTGAAGCTCATAGGAAAGCACCAAACTGTCACCAATATCCATTTCTGCAGAAGTTTTGCTTATTTTAACCGAATCTGCCGAATTGACAAAATTCCGGGCATCCACACAATATTCCTCATTAATATCATAATATGTATATTGACCGGTGATACCGTAGATTTTACCGTCTTTGATCCTCAAACCAAAAAATTGCTTTTGGGATAAAGACTCAACACTGAATATCTCATCGGACTTTCCGGTGACAGGATCATAACAGTATATTTTATTTGGTGTATTATAGAATAAACGTCCGCGATACTCTCCGAGGCTGATATATCCGGAACTCCAGAAGGATCCGTATGTGTTTGCCTGCCACCTATAACCGCCCAGATCTATTACGGTTGTTTCCTTATCGGCTGCATAATCATACTTAACAATCCTTCGATTAACATTATCCGCGGCATATAAAATTGTATCATCTTTAGTCACTTTGCAAAGCTTTGAATTATAACCGTGCAGCTTGTAATTATCATATTTCTTATCGTTCGCCGCATTTATGGAAAGATAATTTTTGTGGGAATCATCCATTGTGGAAATCAGGTCATCACTGAGAAGGAAGTAGGTATGTCCGACTCTCCCGGGATTATCCTTATTTCCTGACAAAACGGGATCATCCCAAGTCGGGTCAATATTATACCATTTTCCGTCAAGGCACAGCTTTATCCACTCATGACCGGCATTATTTCCATCCATAGGTGAAACTACCAGTTCGCTTTTTATACCAAGCTGTCCGAGCAAATATGCATAAATATGGGAATATGATTCGCAAACCCCGTATTTATCAATCATAAACGTATAATCATTATGATTTGAATAATCGTAACGCATATCCAATACAATTTCATCATGCAGAAGCAAAGCCTTTAAATAGTCACTATCATACATTGATGCATCACTCTGAACCATATCAAGATAGCGGTCAGCCTCACTGTAAAACTCCTTAAGCATAGAGTTTATTTTATCCCTGTCAGGTCTGCCTTGTTCATCAACATACATATAAGACGGCTTTATACTTATGACAACATTACCTGTATAGCTGTACCTATACATACCGCTGTAAAAGAAAAGCTCCGGATGAGTTTCGGATACAATTTGCATTAAATTTTGACATTCATCTGTAGAAATTTTGTATGATGAAATATCAATACTTTCCTGACAATTCATAATAGCGTCAGCAATATACCCAACCAATTTCGGGTTTTCCAACGATGACGTGCCGACACCTGTCGTTGTATTTCCGACATAATAATTATAATCGTAAACCTCACTGATCATTCCTTCAGGTGTTGGTCCGGCTGCCGGAACGGTAATTGATACACCGGAAAGTGCTATAGATAATCCAATCACCGCCGCACAGGTTCTTTTTAACACTTTAGATACCTTCACATCATTCATCCCCTTATTATTTTAAATTTCACCCAATCCCCTACATTTCCAAACACATTTCAAATCAGAATACCGCATAACCGCAGGCTTATAATCCTAATCTTCTTAAGTCAGATTCATAATATTACCAAGAACCTGACCTATCGGGTCACGTATCACGATATCCGCGTTACTGTCAAAGGGAGTTTCGGATTTATTCAGAAGTACAATCCTATTCCCCGTGAAATAATTAAGAAATCCTGCGGCAGGGTATACATTAAGGGAAGTTCCGCCTATTATAAGCACATCAGCCT
>CANPXK010000097.1 GCA_947585965.1 uncultured Clostridia bacterium | reverse complement strand
ACGGTCTGATCCGCAACCGCTTCTTCCGTTGCCGGACTGTCAGTACTCTCAGATACAGTGCTGTCTGTTGCAGGAACGTCTGCCGGAGAAGATGATACCTCCGTATTAGTACTACCGGGGCTGTCCGGCATATCCGGTGTCGAGCCGGGGTAATCCGGCTGTGGCTCAGCTGATACCGTTCCTCCGGGATTGCTTGTTGTACTAACCGTACTTGACTGTTCAGTAGGTTTGGAAGATGTCGTTGTGCTCGAGGTTTCATTGTCCGAATGATATACATCTACAGTTCTTACCGTCTTGCCGTCCTCATCTTTACATACCCATTCATCAGTATTACTAACATACGCCCAATACAATTTTTCATCGGGGTTTTCCTTATCATACTGTATGTATCCATCACCGTAATCTTTTAATGTTGAATTTTGATATTTTTTTTCTCCCCACTTTAAAAAATCATTATATGCATCTTCATCAGTGTAAGATGAATCTGGAATTTCAAGCTCGGATAAAAAATCTTTCAGATCCGCATACATAAGTGATATATCAAAGCTATCTTTAGAATGAGAGTAATCTGATACATATGTTATCTGCCGCCATAAATATTCTTCAATTTGTTCATCAGTCTTGTTATAAAGCCTTTCGTATGTAAATGCAGAGGCTGTCATAACCGAAGCCGAAAGGCATATAGACAGGGCAACAATAAGACCTGCAAGTTTTTTAAAAATTTTCATAAAAAATCCTCCTTGATATTTTAAAATTTAATTATTCGTTTTTATACAACTCTTTTGCAAAAACAAAGTTGTAATGTTTTTCAACATCAGGTAAATACCCGTTATAAATATCTTTTTTATTTTGAGACTTTTTGTAATGATTTCGTATTTAAATCAAAGTTTATAGCTTTTCTGTATTTCTTCATGCTCTCATTCTCTTTTCAAAATCAGCAGCTTCTTTAAGCACATCTTCAGGCTCATCTTCTTTTTCATCGAACCAAAGACATTTCAAAGCGTATTTCTTAAACCAAGCCTGATCGTACAATTGCCAAATTCCACTCCATAATCACTTGTAATCCTTATTATTTCCTCTATCAACGAAAACAATATGATTGGGATTATTGCCTTTTACCTCTTTAAGGTGATAATGGTTGAAAACATCTTTAATATACTTGTAAAGTGTTTCCGGCTTGTAAAGCTGATCTTTGACAACCTTTTCCTCATCAATAATGATTTCTACCTTGAATCTGAACATCACAAATTCCTCCCTTGGATAATCCGCAGAATACAACGTATCGTACCCGGTTACAATTTTTACTCACGATCATCACCCATTCAAACAGAAGTTATTTCGTCAAAAGCATTTATTTTTATTATTCTTCCGTGCTTATCAGGTTCATACCAATAGAACTCATCGGCATATTTTCTGAACCAATCCATTTTGGAAAGATCAATCGCCGCAGAAGCCAGTCCTGCCATATCTTTGTCTGTTCCGATGTCTGTAAAGACAATATGATTAGGTGTGTCTGTTTCTTCCTCTTTTAAATGGTACTGTCTGAACATATTACGGATGTATTTGTACATCTTTTCGGGATTGTAAAGCTGATCCTTGACAACCTTTTCCTCATCAATAATAATTTCTACCTTGAATCTGTACATCACAAATTCCTCCTTTTGTTATTCATGACTTTTTCCCCGGTGGGGCAAAAGTTAAAACGGGTCTGTCGGTTCATAGGCTTCAATAGCCGCTTTTGCCATTTTTAACATCTTTATGACTGTTGCTTTTTCTCTCAACGCTACCTCTTTTGGGTAATCCAAGGGATACACCGTATCATCCTCGGTTACAATAACCGCACAGCGTATTCCGCTCAGCTCGCTGTAGTTAAGCTCCGTATCATCTGTCGCTCTGCCTATAACGGTTATTTTGTCACCGTTATGTATTTTGCGGAAAACAGTCTTGTTAAGACTGCCGATACATTCCACGGCTATTTTTCTGCCTACCTCCGGTATAAGCGTAAAAATACACTTACCGTCCTCCGTCACGTGAATATCGTGACATACACCTATTCGATTTGCATTGTTCATATTGTTTCCTCCAATTTTTGATGTTCAACCAACAACCCCAATTATTTTCTTTTCCGTTTTTAAGTTTTTCTTACCTTGGTTCTATAATAGATTATACTCGATACTTATATAATTGTCAAGCATAATTTTAGAGAAATTTAATTTTTTTATTGATTTATTACGATTCATATACTATACTATGTATATACAAGACAATGCATAAGTATCTCGCATAAACATAAATAAGGAGGAAACTATGAAAAAGTTCATTTGTAAAATGTGTGGAAAAGAATTTGAAACGACCGCCAATCATGCGGATTATTGCTCGGAATGTCGTTACGAGCGTCAGAAACAACGCTCACGTGCATATACTGCTAAGAAGAAAAGCCAAAGCACATTCCGCTCTGTAGGAGATACAGATATATGTCCTCAATGCGGCAAGGCTTTTATGATTAATTCTCCGAGTCAAAAGGTCTGTGCAGACTGCCGCAAAGCATATAATAATCAACGCAACAGAAACAGTAATAATGCCTATACGGAAAGGAATTACGACAAACTGTCGGCATTCGTAAAAAAGGGGGAAAGGGATAAACTTAAAGCTATATGCCAACAGCATAATATCAGTTTAAACGAGCTGATCAACAGGGGGATTGCCTTGGCTTTTGCTGAACTACAAGAAAAGGATAGTGATTAACTACTCAAATAAACCCTTTTTTATGCTCCTGTCGTTATTTTTAAAGTATTGTTCAAGTGATGGTGTATAATAAAACTTGACACATTCCAAGCAACGGATATATTAGAAAGAGATGAAGAAGTATGTCAAAAATGGGATTATAACATATTTTCCCACATATAAAAACTATTTTTATAAAATTATTAAACGTTCGCTCAGCCGTCCGGTTATGCTTTGCGGAGTCGGTTGACGGGTGCGGTGGATTATAATATAAAAATGCGGAAATTCTTATAAAAAAATCCCACTCCGAATTTATCGTTCGGAGTGGGAAATGTTTTTATTCCGCAACATAGGGTATGTTGTTTTCTTTTGCATAGCTTTCGGCGGCAGATCCGCTTTTGCATTTTATGGTAAGCAAGGGGCATTGGTTGAATACGCAGGGACCAAAATCTGTAACGCTTGGAGGTATGGTTATGCTTGTTAGACTATCACAGCCGTCAAATGCCGAATCTCCAATAGTTGAAACACTGTCCGGAATGGTTATGCTTGTCAGACTATCACAGCCGGAAAATGCGTACTCTCCAATAGTTGTAACACTGTTCGGAATGGTTATGCTTGTCAGACTTGTACAGTACCGAAATGCCCTCCCTCCAATAGTTGAAACACTGTTCGGAATGGTTATGCTTGTCAAACTATCACAGTCGGAAAATGCGTACTCTCCAATAGTTGTAACACTGTCCGGAATGTTTATGCTTGTTAGACCGAAACAGCCCATAAATGCGCTCTCTCCAATGGTTGTAACACTGTCCGGAATGGTTATGCTTGTCAGATTTTTACAGTCGAAAAATGCATGATCTCCAATAGTTGAAACACTGTCCGGTATTATGTAAGCATCTTTTCTACCTCCGGGATAGTTTATTAAACAGGATTTATTCTTGTTAAATAAAACACCGTTCTCGGATGTATAGTTTTTATTATTCCTATCAACATCAATACTTATAAGTCCTGTGCAATTAAGAAATGCTACAGATCCAATAGTTGAAACACTGTCCGGAATGGTTATGCTTGTCAAACTATCACAGTCGGAAAATGCTCCAAATCCAATACTTGTAACACTGTCCGGAATGGTTATGCTTGTCAGACTTGTACAGTAATCAAATGCTCCCTTTCCAATAGCTGTAACACCATCCGGAATGGTTATGCTTGTCAGACTTCTACAGTAGTGAAATGTCTGATCTCCAATAGTTGAAACACTGTCCGGAATGGTTATGCTTGTCAGATTATCACAGCTCTTAAATGCACTTTCTCCAATAGTTGAAACACTGTCCGGAATGGTTATGCTTGTCAAACTATCACAGTCGACAAATGCGCTCTTTCCAATAGTTGAAACACTGTCCGGAATGGTTATGCTTGTCAGATTATCACAGCCGGAAAATGCATAATTGCCATAATCGTCAAGAGGGTCAACTTCAGGGTCTGTTATTCCTATTTCTACAACAGGTTGTTCTTCTATAAACTTCGGTATAACAACCTCAGTATCTGAACCGATATATTGTGTAATTCTTATTCCATTATCAAGAATTTCATATTTAAAATCTGTCACCGGTGAGTATGACACTTCAGGCTCTGTACTGCTTTCCGTATCTTCACTTGCCTCGGGTCGGGAGGTGGTGTTATCCGGCTGTGAATTTTCATTATTTACAGAATTGTCTTCCTGCGAAACCTGTGAGGTTTCAACCGGCTGCGGCTGATTATTTCTCCCTGCAATGACCGCAGCCGTGATACCTCCGCCGACGACTGCAACGGCTGCCACGGCGGCTGCAATTTTAGATGCTGTTGTTTTCAAAAACATATTTTTACCTCCATTTAATTTTGTTGATGATATTGTGTGTGACTGCGATTCGGAAGATGCAATATGCGGATTACTGATGCCCGAATTTACATTTTTCATTATCTTTTGGGAAACAGAGGAAAACACGGGTGCATTTACATTTTCAGCTGCCTGTCCGATAAGAGAGGGGAAAAGTGCAAATGGTATAACGGCATAAAGACGTGTACCCTCCTTGTCGAGTTTTTCAAGTTCCGTTTTTATTTCTTTTCTGCCTGCTGAAAGGTAGTACTTTACCGTAGACACAGGTACTCCGAGGCTATCCGCAATTTCGTTTGTAGACATATTTTGGTAATAATACATAAGAATTACAAGTCTTTTGTTTTCGGGAAGTCCGTTTATGATCTGCATAATAAGTCTGCTCGCTTCCTGTTTGTCAACAAACTCATGTGGGATCAGTTCGAGGCTTGTTTCTTCTTCAAGATCCTCTATTACGACATTGTCCGAAATATCCGAAAACAGTATCGGCTTTTTTTGTTTAAGAAAATCTTTACTGCAATTTGCAACTATTTGATTAAACCAGTTGTCGAAAAGTTCCGGAGGATCTACCTTATTAAGATTTGAAAAGGCTTTTATATAGCTTTCCTGCAAGATGTCAAGTGCGTCCTGTTCATTGTGAGTCATACTGAGAGCAATGAAATAGGCTGAATCCTTTGTCATGGTATATAGAGCCTCAAATGCAGACTCATCGCCCGAAATTGCTGACTTTACAATATCCTTGAAGTTCTCGTTCATATTTTTTCATCCAATCTTAAATTTTTCAGAATTTTTGAAAATAATTTTCTTAATACCGCCTCCTTAATACCTATGTTTTTTGTACATAGGATAGTATTTGTTACCACATTAAGATTCACCCCATTTCTTTCCATATATAATATATACGAATGAAAAATGGTGTTGGACAGTAAAAAGATAAAATTTTTTTCTTTTTATATTATAACATAAAAAATGTAAAAGTAAAATAAAACATTTCCCACTCCGAATTTATCGTTCAGAGTGGGAAATGTTTTTATTCCGCAACAAACGGTATATTGTTTTCTTTTGCATACTTTTCGGCGGCAGATCCGCTTTTGCATTTTATGTTAATCAAGGGGCATTGGTCGAATACATCGCTGCCAAAACTTGTAACACTTGGAGGTATGGTTATACTTTTAAGTTTTTCGCATAACTTAAATGTACCGTCTCCGATAGTTGTCACGCTGTCAGGGATGGTTACACTTGTCAGTCCTTTGCAGTCCGAAAATGCCATTTCGCCAATACTTGTCACGCTGTCGGGGATAGTTATATTTGTCAGTCCATCGCAGGACGCGAACGCTATGTCACCAATACTTGTCACGCTGTCAGGTATATTGATACTTGTCAGTCCGTCGCAGAAATTAAATGCACCGGTTCCGATAGTTGTCACGTTGTCGGGGATAGTTATGTTTTTCAGTTTTTTGCAGGCAGAGAATGCACTGCTGCCGATACTTGTCACGCCGTCAGGTATATTGATACTTGTCAATTCCTCGCAGGAATCGAATATAAAATCCCCGATTTCTGTCAGGCTGTTGGAGATATGTGCTTCTTTCATTTTATTGCAGCTATAGAACGCCATGTTGCCAATACTTGTCACGCTGTCGGGGATATTGATACTTGTAAGTCCCTGACAGTTATAAAAAGCATTTTCTCCGATGCTTGTCACACTATCGGGAATAGTTATGCTTGTCATATCCGCAAAACCGTGAAACGCATTGTTTCCTATACTTGATACGCCTTTTTCTATAATGACTGTTTTTATATTATCTCCCGTGTATAGTGAACCTTCCGAATAATCATACATATTACCGCTGCCGCTTATGACCAGCTCACCGTTTTCACGAAGTTCCCATGTTACATTCTCACCGCAAGTTCCGCTGTCACCGATATTGGCAGTACCGTACTCCACATATGTATGTTCATTTTCGCTGCTTTCTGTACTATCCTCATCGGAAACGGTTTCGGAATATTCTTTGCTTTCCGTGTCATTACTGCTTTCTTCTGTATTACTGCTTTCTGTGCTATTATCGTTTTGAGTACGGGAAGTATCGGAACTGCCGTTTTGACAGCCCGTAAATACGGCAGCAGAGCCGCAAAGCACCGCAGCGGCAAGTACCGCCGATAAAATTTTTTTATTTTTTGTTTTTAACATGGTTGTTCCTCCCAATATTTTTTAATTTTCTATATTAGCAATAAATTTTAATTTCTTTATTCCGCAACGAACGGTATGTTGTTTTCTTTTGCATATTTTTCGGCGGCTGATCCGCTTTTGCATTTTATGGTAAGCAAGGGGCATTGGTCGAATATATCGCTGCCAAAAGTTGTAACACTTGGGGGTATGGTTATACTTTTAAGTCCTTCACAATAAGCAAATGCCTCTTTTCCTATCTCTGTAACTCCGTCGGGTATTATAACGTTTGATAGTGATGAGCAGCGACTGAATGCTTCTAATCCGATAAACGTAACATTATCGGGTATGATTATGCTTTCAAGTGATTTGCAGCCGCTAAAAGCTAATTCTTCGATATAAGATATGCTGTCGGGCAAGGTTATGCTTGTCAGTTCATCGTGATCGTAAAATACCGATGATGAAATTCCTACTGTACCGTCTTTGATTGTTATAGATGTATTTTCGGGCATATCACCTTTGTATTTATACACTACACTACCGATATAAATCAAACCATCGGGTTGATTATCATACCATGGAGTATTAAGAAACGCAATGCCTCCTACCTTAACAACACTGTTTGGTATGTTTATGTTTTTAAGGGAAGTACATAGGTTAAATGCACTGGAACCAATTTCTGTAACACTTGACGGTATATCTATATCGGTAAGTGATTTGCAATTGAAAAAGGTATAATCTCCTATTACTTTAACAGTGTCGGGAATTTTTACGCTTTTGATTTTGTCACATTGATTCATTAAAAATATTGAATCTTCCCACATGCGCTCAGTTTCTCCGGTTATTTTCGTTACGCTTTTTCCCTCTATTGTATCGGGAAAAATTACGTCGATGTCATCGCCTGTATATTTAGTGATAGTAACTTCATCGTTTTCGATTGTATATTCAAAGTCCTCTGCAGAGCTTACAGTTATATCCGATACTTCGCTTGTATTCGAGGATATGTCGGATACTGAAGATTTACTGCTTTCCGTAGTATTATTGTTTTGAGTACCGGAAGTATCGGAACTGCCTTTTTGACAGCCCGTAAATACGGCAGCAGAGCCGCAAAGCACCGCAGCGGCAATTATCGCCGATAAAATTTTTTTATTTTTTCTTTTTAACATGGTTTTTCCTCCCAATATTTTTTAATTTTCTACATTAGCAATAAATTTCGTTATTCCGCAACAAACGGTATGTTGTTTTCTTTTGCATAGCTTTCGGCATAAGATCCGCTTTTTACATACATGACTATATGGGTAATGTAGTTCTCGAATGCCTCAAGTCCGATGCTTTTTACACTTTCCGGGATAGTCATGCTTGTTATCCATGTTTCTAAGTTGAACGCACTTCCTGCAATGCCTACCGTATCGTCTTTTAAAACGATGTTTGTATTGGAAGGTTCATCTCCTTTGTAGCCGTATGCAACTTTTCCCGCATACACAACACCGTCAGGCTGCTTTTCATACCATAAAGTATTGTATAACACAAATTCGCCCATGTTTGTCACACTATCGGGAATAGTAATATTTGCCAGCAGTTCACAATCTTCAAATGCACCGCTGTCGATAGTTGTCACGCTATCGGGGATAGTTACACTTGTAAGAACCGGGCAATTCTGAAACGCATATTCACCTATACTTGTCACACTGTCCGGGATAGTTATGCTTGTCAGTCGGTCGCAGCTACTGAATGCCATATCACCAATACTTGTCACGCCGTCAGGTATAGTGATACTTGTCAATTCCTCGCAGGAATCGAATATAAAATCCCCAATTTCTGTTAGGCTGTTGGAGATATGTAAGTCGTTCAGTCCGGTACAGCCAAAGAATGCCGCCATACCAATACTTGTAACGCTGTCGGGTATATTGATACTTGTCAGTCCTTGGCAGTCCTCAAACGCATATTCACCTATACTTGTCACACTATCCGGAATAGTTATGCTTGTCATGTCCGCAAAACCATGAAACGCATTGTTTCCTATGCTTGATACACCTTTTTCAATAGTGACAGTTTGTATATTATGTCCCGTAAATTTTGTATCTTTCGGATCTTTCGGATCTGTCACGACATCTTTGGTAAAATAATCATACATATCCCCGCTGCCGCTTATGACCAGCTCACCGTTTTCACGAAGCTCCCATTTGACATTTTCACCGCAAGTTCCGCTGTCACCGATTTCGGCGAGCCAGTACCCATCAGATTCAGATTCATTTTCGCTGCTTTCTGTACTCTCCTCGTCTGAAACGGTTTCGGAATCGTCCTTGCTTTGCGTGTCATTATTGCTTTCTTCGGTATTGCTGATTTCCGTACTATTATCGTTTTGAGAACGTGAAGTAGTATCGGAACTTCCGTTTTGACAGCCCGTAAATACAGCAGCAGAGGTGCAAAGCACCGCAGCGGCAAGTACCGCCGATAAAATTTTTTTATTTTTTGTTTTTAACATAGTTTTCCTCCTGATATTTTTAGCTTTCTATATTAGCAATAAATTTTAATTTAGTTATTCTGCAACAAACTTTATGTTTTCTTCTTTTGCATAGCTTTCGGCATAAGATCCGCTTTTTACATACATGACAATATGGGTGTAGTTCTCGAATGCCTCAAATCCGATGTTTTTTACACTTTCCGGGATAGTCATGCTTGTTATCCATGTTTCTAATTTGAACGCACTTCCTGCAATTCCTACCGTATCGTCTTTTAAAACGATGTTTGTATCGGAGGGTTTATCTCCTTTGTAGCCGTATGCAACTTTTCCCGCATACACAACACCGTCAGGCTGCTTTTCATACCATAAAGTATTGTATAACACAAATTCGCCCATGTTTGTCACACTATCGGGAATAGTAATATTTGCCAGCAGTTCACAATCTTCAAATGCACCGCTGTCGATAGTTGTCACGCTATCGGGGATAGTTACACTTGTAAGAACCGGGCAATTCTGAAACGCATATTCACCTATACTTGTCACACTGTTCGGGATAGTTATGCTTGTCAGTCGGTCGCAGCTACTGAACGCCATATCACCAATACTTGTCACGCCGTCAGGTATAGTGATACTTGACAGTCCTTCGCAGGACTCGAACGTAAGATTATCAATTTTTGTTATGCTGTTGGGGATATGTAAGTCCTTCAGTCCGGTACAGCCAAAGAATGCCGCCATACCAATACTTGTAACGCTGTCGGGGATATTGATACTTGTCAGTCCTCGGCAGTACTCAAACGCACTTCCTCCGATTTTTGTCACA
>CANPXK010000096.1 GCA_947585965.1 uncultured Clostridia bacterium | reverse complement strand
ACACTGGTCATTTACTTTGGCAAAGATGACTGGAATTACGGAAAAAATCTGCTGTCATGTATTGATGTTCCTCCGGTACTTTTACCGTATGTGAACAACTACAGAATGAATTTCTACTCTGTGAAAGATATGACGGAGAAACAGATTGACTTATTCAAATCCGATTTCAAGGTGATTGCCGAGTTTTTCAGTGCATTGAACAACGGAACCGACTATCATCCGAGCAGCCGGGTTCTGGAATACCCCGAAGAGGTTATTGATATGATAAGTGTTTTTTCGGGTGATAATCGATTCAGGGATGACTATAATGCGTTAATTAACGAATCTGAGGGAGGTATTACTATGTGTGAGATCTATGACAAAATCCTACAGGAAGGCGAAGCAAAAGGCAGGGCGGAAGGTATAGCAGAAGGCGAAGCAAAAGGCGAAGCAAGAGGCAGAGCGGAAGGTGAAATAAAAGGCAGACTTGCTGCACTTGCCGACCTCGTAAAGAGCGGTATTATAAAGCTCGAACAGGCGGCGGAGCAGGCTAAAATGCCGATTGATGAATTTAAAACCAAAACCGGTTTGTCTGTATAAAAGCAGTAAAACGGATAAAAATGATTAAAGTTGAACTGACAAAAATATTTCAATCAAAGTGGCGGTTTGTTCGGATTAAAACCTATTCAATTAGAGACTGTTTCGATAGTTCAAAAAGTTCCGGAAAGTTTTTACCCAATATGATAAAGCGGGGTGTCCCCGCTGTCATGTTTGCGGGCGGGGGAACCCCCGCAGGCAATTCGCGGTTTCGCTCACTTGCGTTCGCTTTGTTTATAGTGGGTGGGTAGTCTGTTTCCGCGATAATTAGTTTGCCTGTCGGCGGCGTGCCGCCGCTGTCATGTTCGCGTTTTCGCTCACTGCGTTCGCTTTGTTTATTGTGGAGGGCAGTCTGTTTCCGCGATGGTTAGTTTGCCTGTCGGTGGGTGTAAGAGAGTGTCGTGAAAGCCTCTTGCGAGGCTTTCCGTATCTACAAATGACAAACTCATCTCTTGCTCATTGGGTAAATCAATGGTCGAGCCAAAGATTAATTTACCTGAGAAAACTAATTACGGATTGACAGCGGCGGCACGCCGCGATTTACCGCTTGGTTTTGGAATGGCTCTTGCACAAAATGAGCCCGCCATGAAAAAGTTTGAATCACTTTCAGAAAGTGAAAAAGCGGCTTTTGTTGAGAAAACTCATTCCGTAAACTCCAAATCCGAAATGCAGAAACTTGTTGACAGCCTTACGCACGGTTTGGTATTTTAAACAATATTCCCCATAAGCGATGGTAATAAATCGTTTATGGGGAATATTTATTTTTTCTTTAAGTACAAAATTACATATTTTCTATATTTATGTCAATTATTACCCTCGTCATCTAACAACATTTTCAGCATACCGGTGCGGTTATTGATAAATGCTTTTGTTACCTGATAACTTTCTGTCTCCTCATATTCACAGGGATGTATTTTTCCGTTATCAAATGACAGTATGCTTGCACCGGGCATACCGAGAATAATTGGAGAATGTGTTGCAATGATAAACTGAGAACCGGCTTTCGCACATCTGTAAATTTCAATCAGCAGAGTCAGCTGCCTTTGCGGTGACAATGCCGCTTCAGGCTCATCGAGCAGATACAGACCGTTGGAATTCATATATTTCTGAATTATTCCGATAAAGCTTTCGCCGTGTGACCTTTCATGGTATTTTTCGGACGGGTGTAAAGGATCTGCATATTCTTCCTCCATCGTTGCAACATTATAGAAACTTTCGGCTCTCAGAAAATATCCGTTTTTTGCTCTGCGATAGCTTTTTATCAGAGTTATTGCTTCAAACAGTTCCGAATGAGAATCATATGTGGAAAAATTATAGTTTCTTGTGCCGCCCTCCGGGTTAAAGCCGTATTGTACAGCGACAGCTTCCAACAGTGTTGATTTTCCGCTTCCGTTTTCCCCAACAAAAAATGTCACCGGAGAGTTAAAATATATACTGTTTGCACTGCTTATTGCTTTGATTTTTTTAAGGTAACTGTTCTTGTCTATTTTACTGTGGTCAATAGAAATCTTTTTGATAAAAAGAGGCTCCATAACATCACCTGTTTTATTAGAATTTGTAATATTTCCGATAGCTGCTTATAAGCATTATAACACATAAATGCAAAAGTAGAAATAATAAAATTCATTTATATATACAATTTAATGTACCTTTCTCCAAAATCGGATATTCATTTTAAAAAAAGCAACCGGGAAGTTCCGGTTGCTTCACAATTACCGCTCATCCAAAAGCAGCAGTGCTTTTTTTACAATTTCATTTTCTCCCGTTGCAGAAGCAAGCAGTACGGTATAGAGTCTGTCCGGATCCTGTTCAAACAATGCTTTTACTTTTTTGGCATCGGAGCGGTCGGGCACAAAAACCGTAAGCGACATAAGATCAACGTTTCCGTTTGTTATTCTCATATTGACATTATATCCTCCGTCTTTCGCCTGTGTTATTGTAACAGGATTTTCGCTTGCAAGCTTTTTTGTCTGTACTTGCTTTAACATTGATGAAACAGCCTTTTGCTTTACAAAAAGTGATAGCTCTCCGCTCAATTGTTCGGATATCATTTTCCCGTTTCCTGTCAGAACAAGAAATGAATCATCGTCTGTGTTGACATTTCCGCATTTCGTCAGCTCCTCCAATGCAGAAACGGCTTCAAAATAATTTGCAATTCCGTTTTCCTGAATAATTTCTATAAGATCATCACGGTTAAACGGTTTTCCTATATAATCAAGCATATAGCAAATAAGAATACCTATATCCTTTGTATTCCTCAGTCCGCCCGGCTCAACCCCTGCCGAAAAAGCATCAAATTCCAAATAATCACCTCCACGGTGGCGTGCCGCCGCTGTCAATCCGTAATTAATTTACTTAGGTCAACTATTCTATGGCTCGACAATCAATTTACTCGATGAACAAGCGGGGTGCCCCCGCTGTCAGTTCGTAACTAATTCGTTTAGTTTAATAAGTTTATTGCTCGACCATAAATTTACTCGATGAACAAGCGATAAGTTTGTCATTTGTAGTTGCGGAGCGGCTCGCAAGAGTCGTCTCTTACGCCTACCGACAGGCAAACTACCTATCGCGGAGCGGCGTGCCGCCGCTGTCAGTTCGTAACTAATTCGTTTAGTTTAATAAGTTTATTGCTCGACCATGAATTTACTCGATGAACAAGCGATAAGTCAGTTATTTCTGTTTGCGGAGCGGCTCGCAAGAGTCGCTCACGACACTCTCTTACGCACACCGACAGGCAAACTAATTATCGCGGAAACAGACTTACCGCCAAAACAGTCAAAGCGAACGCAGTGAGCGACCCCGCGAATATGCCTGCGGGGGTTCCCCCGCCCCCCGCTGTCAGTTCGTAACTAATTTACTTAGGTCAACTATTCTATGGCTCGACCATAAATTTACTCGATGAACAAGCGATAAGTCTGTCATTTGTAGTTGCGGAAAGCCTCGCAAGAGGCTTTCTCGACACTCTCTTACGCACACCGACAGGCAAACTAACCATCGCGGAAACAAACTACCTGTCCATAACAATCAAAGCGAACGCAGTGAGCGACCCCGCGAATTGCCCGCGGGGGCTCCCCGCCGCCGCAGTATCACATTAAAGACATTAGTTTAACACTGTCTGCAACAAATTTTTCAAGTTCATCCGCACTCAATCTTCTTTGACTTATTACCGCAAGATCATATATGTGCCTGCATATGAGCTTCTGCTTCTCCTCGTCAAACTCCGTAAGCTTCCCGATAATGCTGTTTGCAGTATTGATTATAAGCGTCTCCTGCGCCTTGTCATTCATTCCGCCAAACATATTGCCGTACATCTTGTTCATGTCATTGAGCCTTCGCTGATATTCGTTGATTGTGATAATCGCGGGCGTGTCCGCTGTCTTTAGCGCCTGTGCCTTGATTTCAAGCTTATCCTCAGACAATGAATTCTTGAATATCTCAATGACCTTCTCACTGTCAGCCTCCGCTGTCTTGTCACCCTCGTCCGACTTGAGAGCTTCGTCCGTTTCCGAATCTATACGCACAAACTTTATATCCTGCTCTTTATATTCAAGATACGTTATATAATGCGTGTCAATGTTATGCTCCAGTATTACAGCGTCAAGTCCGTTGTCCTTGAAAAGCTTGATATACTGTGCCTGTACATCCGTGCTTGAAACATAATATACCTTATTGCCCTCAGTCTTGGGAAGCTCGGAAAAGGTCTTGAACTCGCCGTTGATCGTCTTATACAATATTATATCCTTCATCCTGTCATAGAACTTATCGTCCTTTATACAGCCGAATTTGATAAACGGTGCGATATCATCCCAATATCCCTCATAATCGCTTCTCTCATTTTTGAATATGGAGATAAGCTTATCGGCAACCTTTTTAGTTATATGCTTTGATATCTTCGCAACCTCTCCGTCATTCTGCAAAAATGAACGTGATACATTCAGCGGAAGGTCGGGGCAGTCTATTACTCCCTTGAGAAGCATAAGAAATTCCGGTACTACCTCCTTGATATTATCGGCAATATATACCTGATTTGAATACAGCTTTATCTCCCCCGGCATAACCTGAAGCTTATCCGTCTGTCTGGGAAAATACAATATGCCCTTGAGGTTAAACGGATAATCCACATTCAGATGTATCCAGAAAAGCGGCGGGTTTATATCGGGGAATACCTCTCTGTAAAAATCCTCATATTCTTCGGTTGTGCAGTCCTTCGGCGCTTTCAGCCAAAGCGGATTAGTTATATTTACGGGCTTTTCCTCCGGCTCCTTTGTTTCAGGCTCTCCATCGGTATTTTCCTCATTTCCGGTATCGGTTTTTTCTTCTTCCTCTTTCTTCTTATCCTGCACGCAGGTAAAGAAAATCTCATACGGCATGAAATTGCAATACTTCTTAAGCACGTTTCTCAGCTTATAGCTGTCGCAGAATTCCTCTCCGTCTGCCGAAAGGTGCATAATTATTTCCGTGCCCCTGTCGGTTTTATCACTGTCGGTTATCTCATAGGTATTTGTACCGTCACTTGACCAATGCACAGCCTGTGCGCCGTTTTGATATGACAATGTATCTATCTCTACAGTGTCCGATACCATATATGCGGAATAAAATCCGAGTCCGAAATGACCGATTATGCCGTTTTCAGCATCTGTCTTATCGCTGTATTTCTCGATAAATTCCTGTGCGCCCGAAAAAGCAATCTGTGTTATGTACTTTTCGACCTCATCCTCTGTCATACCAAGACCGTTATCCTTAACTGTAAGAGTTTTTGCATCCTTATCGAGAATAACGTCAATACGCGGCTTCTCTCCATCGTTTTCGGTTTCTCCTATAGAGCAAAGACTCTGATACTTCTTTATCGCATCACAGCCGTTTGCCACTATTTCTCTGAGGAAAATATCCTTGTCCGAATAGAGCCACTTCTTGATTATCGGAAAAAGATTTTCCGAATCCACCTTGATCTGTCCTTCTCTTTTCATTTCAAATTACCTCCTGATATTATTTATTTGAAACAAACCGACAAAAATGTTTTGTCAGTTGTCGGAATTATTAAGCATTCTTTCTGTATATTCCTGATAGGTCATAAGTACCTTTCGGGGCTTTGCACCCTCATGGGGTCCTACAATTCCCATCTGCTCCATTTCGTCAATAATCCTTCCGGCTCTTGCATATCCGAGCCTTAATCTTCTCTGAAGCATTGATGTTGATGCCTGTCCCGCCTCAACAACACAGCGTATCGCCTCCTCAATCATGGGGTCACGCTCGCCGCCGAAATCATCGCTGTCACCGCTGTTATTTTCGGGTACTGCATTCTTCTCTATTTCCTCAATAACATTCTCATCATATTCAACTACCTTGTTTTTCTTGATGAAATCAATTATATTATTTATCTCCCTGTCGTCAACAAAACAACCCTGTACTCTTGTAGGTTTTGTTGTACCTATCGGTGAGAAAAGCATATCTCCTCGTCCTAAAAGCTTATCCGCTCCGCCCGTATCAAGTATTGTACGGGAGTCGGTCACGGATTTAACCGCGAAGGCTATACGGCTCGGAATATTTGCCTTGATAAGTCCTGTGATAACATCAACAGAAGGTCTTTGTGTTGCTATAACAAGGTGCATACCTGCCGCACGTGCCATCTGTGCAAGACGGCATATGGATTCCTCCACTTCTTTCGACGCAGCCATCATAAGGTCTGCAAGCTCATCTATAACAATAACGATATGCGGCATCTTTTGCAGCTTTTTCGGCTCTGATATATCCTCATCGGCGCCGCCCTCTTCAAGCTCGGATTGTGCCTGTGCAAGCATTTCATCTTCTTCAAATGAACGCTCCGCAATATCCGCATGATAATCATTGGAAATATTTTCGTCTGCTTCGCTGTTCTGTTTTTCGACAAAACGGTTATATCCCTGCATATCACGCACGTTATATTCAGCAAACAGCTTATACCTGTTAAGCATTTCGTTCACAGCCCAACTGAGGGCTCCTGCCGCCTTTCTCGGATCTGTTACAACTGGTACAAGCAGATGGGGTATTCCGTTATAAATGCCAAGCTCAACGACCTTCGGGTCTATGAGCAGAAGCTTTACCTCATCGGGGCTTGATTTATACAACAGACTTATCAACATGGAATTTACACATACCGATTTACCGGAACCGGTCGAACCCGCAATGAGCAGATGGGGCATTTTTCCGAGGTCGGCAAGCGTAATTTTTCCCGCAATATCCACACCGAGTGCAACGGTCAGCTTACTTTTGGCACTTTGAAATTCCCTTGATTCAACAAGGTTACGCATTTTGACTACTGTTACCGTTTTATTCGGCACCTCAATTCCCACTGCGGATTTTCCCGGTATCGGTGCCTCAATTCTTACTCTTGTTGCCGCAAGGTTAAGAGCGATATCATCCGCAAGGTTTGTTATCTTACTTATCTTAACACCGGAAGCCGGCTGAAGCTCATACCTTGTTACGGCGGGACCGCGGCTTATATTTACGACCGTTGCCTGAACACCGAAGCTTTTCAGCGTATCTATAAGTATTTTACCCCTCTGATTAAGCTCCATTGAGAGATTTGCTTCCTTTTCGTTCGGCTGCGGTTCAAGCAGATTAAACGGCGGTCTGATATAATGACCCGTTATTATGCTGCTTTCGGGGTCTATTTCAAACCTTTCCGTTTCCGTCTTATTCTTTTTCCGTTTTCTTTCCGGCTGATATATTTCCTCCGGTACAACCTCTTGAATTTGTTCTTCCGCTGTATTGACCGGTATTTCCTCTCCCTCGGGCTTAAGCATTAATTCATCGGGTGAGATATCCCTGCCGTTAATATGTATATCATCGGAAAATACAGGCATTTCTTCTCCGCTTCCGGCAGATATATTTTCCTTTTGTTTTTCCGGTCTGTCCTTTTTCGGTTCGGCTTTTCTTTTTCTTCCGCTGCCGGATACTGTCGGTTCATAGAACGGTTGATTTTTTATTCTGCAAAGGTCATCATCATCCGAATGGTGCTTCTTCCTCATGCGTTTATCAATTTCATCCTCAACATATTGTTTTCTTGTCTGTATTCTTTCTTCTTCCTTTATCTGTTTTTCTCTGCGGCGAACCTCGTTTCTTATCTCACGGTTATCGCTTATATGCTCCCCTACTCTCTTTGCCGGTGCCGTGAAAGCCTCAAATATTGAAACCAACACCGAATCGAGTGCAAAAGCAACGGCTATTATCAGTGCAATTATGCTTATAATACCTCCTCCGACGGCGCCTGCCGCCATTTTCAGCGGTGCCCCGAGTATTGCACCGAGAACACCCGTACCGATATTTTCACACGCATATGCATAGCTTTTTCCTATTTCCTCAAAATATCCGGAAATCGCCGCATCTCCTGCCTGAAAGCAGAATACGGCGGTTGAGAGAAGTACTGTTATAAGCACAAAGAGAAATGTTTTCAATTTAAAATTATATGCAGGCTCATCTCTAAAATTCTGAACAGCACAATAAATTATTATAACCGGAAACACAAAACCGAACAAACCGAAAACTCCGCTGTAGAATTTATGTACCTCAAGCCACAGTCTTTCACCGGGCATAAAGCATATAAACAGGAGAAGAACGGCTGAAAGTACCTGTATGATTGCCGTTATAAACCTGTTTCTCCGGACTTCCCATTCCGCACGTGCGGAAGCCTTATTTTTTGCCGTTGTTTTACCTTTTGCGCCGGACGGGGATTTTTTCCCACCCTTTCCGGCAGTCTTTTTACTTGCAGCCATATTCCTCTCCTTTCCATATGATTATAAGCATATCTGAAAATGCTGCCGAGCGGTTCCGGGGAGCCGCTCACTGCACTGTCTCAGAAAATTAATGCTTGTTCCGGATGGAAAATATTTACACCTGTTGAAAGCTCAATTATACTTATTACCGTGATTATCAGACCGACTGCCGCTGTGTATATCATGAAAATGTACATCCTGTCAGTCTTGAGCAGCCACTTGAAAAGCTTTATCGCAAAAAATCCTACACCGGCAGCTACAAACATACCTATGAGCACCGGTAAAAAATCTATCGTTACCTTCTCTCCGCCCTCGGGAAAAAGTGCGTCCTTTCCTTCAAGTAATGCTGCCGCAACTATCGCCGGCGTTCCTAAAAGAAATGAATAATCAAGCGCAACCTGCTTGTTTATTCCCCTCATCTCACTTGCGGCAAGCGTTGAACCCGACCTCGATATTCCCGGGAATATCGCCGCTACACACTGCGTTATCCCTACGACAAGTGCATCAACAACATTATACTTCTTTCTTCCCGGTGTGCCGTTTTTCTTTTTTGACTTGCTCTTGTCATATGCTTCAACAGTTTTTCTGTTCTTCCTGTCACCGATAAACAAAAGCGTACACGTTACCAGAAGCGAAAGTCCTACAACAATAAAAAATCCGCTCTTTGCAAACATATCCGCAAGATCCTTTATGTTCATATCCGTTCCCGGTATAGGTAAGAACAATAAAAATAACGGCAAAAGTCCTATTATCAGCATCATTACCATGTTTCTCTTTGTGTTCATGGTGCTCCACCTGAATTTTCCTGTGAATATGTCCTTTACCATAAGCCCGAACTCCTTAAGAAGTCCGACAATAAGCTTGATGTAAACACCCACAACAGCCGCCAGCGTTCCTATATGCAGCATTACAGAGAAAAATAAATTATCCTCCGTCATGCCGAAAATATGCTGAGCTATGGCAAGGTGTCCGCTGCTTGATACGGGAAGAAATTCCGTAAGTCCCTGAATTATTCCCTGAATTATTGCTTCTCCTACATTCATTATGTAACCTCCTGAGCCTCACGGCAGAATATCGGGATTTCCCCTTCAAAAATATCTTATTCCGCCGTATGGAAAATATGAATATTCCCCTATTTTGTTTTTCTTGCCGATTTTGTGTTTTTCTTCTCCTCCTTCGATTTTGCCTTATCTATCATATCGTAAAGCGCACTTACCGCATCATTCAGCGAACCGAGATTTTCTATCAATCCCTCCTCAACAGCATCACTTCCGTCAAGTATGGTTCCTATATCCATAACCAGCTCATCCGTATTCATAGCAAGCTCGTTATATCTTTCGGGGGAAATTTCGGAATTGTCCGTTACGAATGTCGTTATCCTCTTCTGCATCCTCTGAAAATATTCAAATGCCTGCGGAACCCCGAGCATAAGTCCGTTCATTCTGACAGGATGAATCGTCATTGTTGCTGATTTTGCTATAAATGACTTCTTTGCGGCAACAGCTATCGGTACTCCTATGGAATGACCTCCGCCAAGCACAAGCGATACAACAGGCTTCGTCATACCCGCAACAAGCTCCGCTATTGCAAGCCCTGCCTCTACATCTCCTCCAACAGTATTGAGTATAATAAGCAGACCGTCTATTGATTCGCTCTGCTCTACCGCCACAAGCTGCGGTATGATATGCTCATATTTCGTTGTTTTCGTCTGGGGTGAAAGAATAAAATGCCCCTCAATTTGTCCTATGATAGTAAGACATTGCACCGTATATTTCCCACAGGCCGATATAATCGACCCCGACTCAATAATCATATCGGAAAGCTTTTCGGCACATTCAAGCTTTTCCGCCTCCGCCGTTGTCGGAACATCGGGATGTTCGGCGGG
>CANPXK010000095.1 GCA_947585965.1 uncultured Clostridia bacterium | reverse complement strand
TGTCGTTTCTGGGATATAAAGACCCATGAGAAGCTCGATAAGGATCGTTTCCGCCGTGATCTCGGAGGAGTAGAGGAAGCATATGCGGAAATGATGCGCAGAATAGGTCTTGGAAAATAAGCTTTAAGAGTGTGGGGTGAACTCTTTGGAAATTGATTCACAGGAGTATTTTTCCGAGGGGCTGCATGAGGAATGTGGCGTATTCGGAATATACGGAGATGACAGCCTTTCTCCGGCTTATGCCTGTTATAACGGACTTCTTGCTTTACAGCACAGAGGTCAGGAGAGTTGCGGCATAGCTGTAAATGACAGGGGTGTTGTATCCGGATATAAAAATATGGGACTGGTGAGCGAGGTATTCAATAATGAGGTGCTTGATTCGCTCAGCGGTCAGATGGCTATAGCTCATGTAAGGTATTCTACGGCAGGCGGCAGTGTGCGTGAAAACTCACAGCCGCTTGTTATGCGTTATGTAAAGGGAACGCTTGCCATTGCACATAACGGAAATCTTACCAATGCATTTGATTTGCGCAGGGAACTTGAAATGCGCGGTGCAATCTTCCAGACAACAATAGATTCCGAGGTCATTGCATATCTTATAGCGAGAGAAAGGGTTAAATCCGGTTCCGTTGAGGCAGCCGTTGAACGTACAATGGGACAGATAGACGGAGCATACTCACTTCTGGTAATGAGTCCTCAGAAGCTTATAGCCGCGCGTGACCCATACGGATTCAGACCTCTTTGTATGGGTAAGTTAGGAAAAAGTACGGTATTTGCCTCGGAAAGCTGTGCGCTTGCCGCCTGCGGAGCGGAATTTGTACGCGATGTCGAGCCGGGAGAAATTGTTATTGTTGATGAAAACGGAATCCATTCCATAAATACAGCTGCCAAAAAAGCCCACAGAAAATCTCTTTGTGTATTTGAATATATTTATTTTGCAAGAACTGATTCCGAGATAGACGGAATAAGCGTATACGGAGCGCGGAAGGAAGCGGGAAGGATACTTGCAAGAGAATTTCCCGTTGAAGCGGATATAGTTATCGGTGTTCCCGAATCCGGAATAGATGCCGCTATCGGCTACAGTGAGGAATCGGGTATACCGTATGAAAAAGGTATAGTTAAAAACGGATACATAGGAAGAACATTTATAAAACCGACCCAGAAGGAAAGAGCTAAAAGTGTACGCCTTAAGCTTAATCCGCTGAGATCCGTTCTTGAGGGAAAAAGGGTAGTTGTCATAGATGACTCGATCGTGCGGGGAACTACCTGTGACAGAATTGTAAAAATGCTGAGAAATGCAGGGGCAAAGGAAGTGCATTTACGCATAAGCTCACCGCCGTTTATATGGCCGTGCTTTTACGGAACGGATATTCCGAGCAGAGGGGAGCTTATTGCGGTCAAGCATACGATAGATGAAATATGTGAGCTTACTGGGGCTGACTCTCTCGGGTTTCTTCCTCCGGATAAGCTCGGAGATATGCTTAAGGGACAGAATACCGGATTTTGCGATGCTTGTTTTTCCGGAAATTACCCGACAAAAATTCCCGAAAAAATGCTTGAGGGAAAGGAACGGGGCGGTGTGGATTTTGAAAAGAAAATCACCCGTGAAAAATTCGATAAATCAGTCTGTCAGGGTAAAGAGGCGTAGTACCCACTAATTTTCAGAGAGGTGTATGATTAATGAGAGATACATATGAATCACCGCTTTCTTCAAGATATGCGGATAAGGAAATGAAATATATATTTTCTCCGGATAAGAAATTCAGGACATGGAGAAGGCTCTGGATCGCTCTTGCAGAGGCAGAGCGTGAGCTTGGTCTTGACATTACACAGGAGCAGATAGACGAGCTTAAGGCTCATGCCGATGATATAAATTATGAGGTTGCCGAGGAGAGAGAAAAGCTGGTTCGTCACGATGTCATGTCGCACGTTTATGCTTATGGTGTTCAATGTCCCAATGCAAAGGGTATAATCCACCTTGGAGCTACATCCTGCTATGTGGGCGACAATACCGATGTTATAATAATGACCGAGGCTTTGAAAATAGTTGAGAAAAAGCTTGTGGGAACTATCCGTCTTCTTTCGGAATTTGCGGATAAATACAAGGCTCTCCCGACACTTGCCTATACACATTTTCAGCCTGCTCAGCCCACTACCGTCGGCAAAAGAGCTGCACTGTGGATACAGGATCTTCTGATGGATCTTGAGGATGTTCAGTATGTTCTCGGCGGAATGAAGCTTTTGGGATGTAAGGGGACAACAGGTACGCAGGCGAGCTTCCTTGAGCTTTTTGACGGCGACCATGAAAAATGCAAAAAGCTTGATAAGCTTATTGCCGAAAAAATGGGTTACAGTGACTGTTTTGCAGTATCGGGACAAACCTATTCAAGAAAGCTTGACAGTCGTGTCCTTAATGTTCTTGCGGGAATTGCGCAGAGTGCTGCAAAGTTCTCAAATGATATAAGACTGCTTCAGCATATGAAAGAGATAGAGGAGCCGTTTGAGAAAAATCAGATCGGTTCGTCTGCAATGGCATATAAACGTAATCCTATGCGTTCGGAGCGTATGGCTTCACTCGCAAGATATGTAATGGCGGATGTGCTGAACCCGTATATTACAGCGGCAACGCAGTGGTTTGAAAGAACGCTTGACGACTCGGCAAATAAGAGACTGAGCATACCGGAAGCATTTCTTGCCGTTGATGCTATACTTAATCTCTATATGAATGTAAGTAACGGTCTGGTAGTATATGATAAGGTAGTAACCGCACATCTCAAGGATGAGCTTCCGTTTATGGCGACCGAAAATATCATGATGGATGCGGTAAAGAGAGGTGGTGACAGACAGGAGCTGCACGAAAAAATCAGAGAACATTCAATGGCAGCTTCACGTGTGATCAAAGTTGATGGGGGAAAGAATGATCTTCTTGAAAGAATAGCAGGCGATCCTTCATTCGGAGTTACGCTTGAAGAACTTGAATCAATTCTTCTTCCCGAAAAATATGTTGGAAGAGCACCGCAGCAAACTGAAGATTTTCTAAAGGAAACAGTTGCTCCGGCACTTGCACAATATGAAGATATAAAAACAGAAACAGCAGAAATAAATGTATGATTAATTTAAGGGGGGTTAATAATGGTACAATCAAATATTTTTAATACCACATCTGCTCATAGTGTAACAAAACAGATGGGTTGTTTTTCGGTAATTGAATACGGAAGAGATCTTTCGGTAAAACCGGAGTCGGCTCAGACTGCCTATTTTATGAGTAAAATGGGTGTGCATAAAAAGCAGGTTGTTGCGGATCTCAACAATTCGGGTATTATACTTCAGGCGGGAGCAATGCAGATTATTTCCGGTAATGTTGAGGTTGCTACAAATGTAAAGGGTGCGGGAGATCTTTTCAAAAGACTGGTCGGCGGTGCGGTAACCGGAGAAAGTGCTATAAAGCCGAGATACACCGGAACAGGTCAGGTTATTTTTGAACCGACATATAAATATATCCTTCTTGAGAACCTTGCCGACTGGAACGGTGCCATGACGATTGAGGACGGATTATTTCTTGCTTGTAATGATACCGTCGATATGAAGGTTACGGCAAGATCAAGCTTTTCCTCGGCCGTAGCCGGAGGAGAGGGACTTTTCAATAATACGATGATAGGACAGGGAATAGTTGTCCTTGAAAGTCCCGTGCCGTCGACGGAGCTCATGGTATTTGATCTTAATAATGATGTCCTTAAGATAGACGGAAATATGGCAATAGCATGGTCACAAAGCCTTAACTTTACAGTAGAACGTACGACAAAAACTCTTGTCGGTTCTGCCGCTTCGGGTGAGGGTCTTGTCAATGTTTACAGGGGTACGGGACGTGTTCTTGTTGCTCCGGTATGATTGCACGGAACAGATTTACCCGTTAAATCCCGTGCAAATTAAAAATAATGTTTGGAACGAAAGGTAGGCAAAAAAATGGTAAGAGCAATAGTCGGTGCCAACTGGGGCGACGAGGGTAAGGGAAAGATTACGGATATGCTTGCTCAGGATTCGGATATGGTTATCCGTTTCCAGGGAGGCAGCAATGCCGGTCATACCATAATAAATAATTACGGAAAATTTGCACTTCATCAGCTCCCGTCCGGGGTATTTAATGAAAAGACAACCAACATAATCGGTAACGGAGTTGCCCTCAGTGTTGAAAATCTTATAAAGGAAATTAACTCTCTTATTAATAGCGGAGTCCCGAAGATGCATATACTTGTATCGGACAGGGCACAGATAGTTATGCCGTATCATGTACTTTTTGACTGCTATGAGGAGGAAAGACTTTCTTCAAGAAGCTTTGGTTCGACAAAATCAGGTATAGCTCCGTTTTATTCGGATAAGTTTTCAAAAATCGGTTTTCAGGTAAACGAGCTTTTTGATGATGAAGCGGGACTCAGGGATAAGCTGGAGAGAATACTTGAGGTAAAAAATGCCATAGTAACCAATGTGTATCACAAGGAACCCGTAAGTGCGGATGAGATGTTTGAAAAGCTTATGGAATATAAAGAGGCTCTTGCACCCTATGTTGCAAATACCTTTGATATTGTGCACGATGCGGTGATAAGCGGAAAGAATATTCTTCTTGAGGGGCAGCTCGGCTCACTTAAGGATACCGATTTCGGAATCTATCCTATGGTAACATCATCGAATACGATAGCCGGCTATGGTGCGGTAGGCGCAGGCGGTATTCCGCCGTATGAAATTAAAGATATTATAACAGTTGTAAAGGCATATTCAAGCTCTGTCGGAGCCGGTGAGTTTGTCAGTGAAATATTCGGAGAGGAAGCGGAGAAGCTTCGCAAAAGAGGAGGCGACGGCGGAGAATACGGAGCAACAACAGGCAGACCCAGAAGAATGGGTTGGCTTGACCTTGTTGCAACACGCTACGGCTGTAAGGTTCAGGGTGCTACGCAGGTTGCGTTTACCGTACTTGATGCACTCGGATATCTTGACGAAATTCCCGTGTGTGTCGCGTATGAGCTTGACGGTGAAAAAATAGATTATTTCCCGTCCACGACAAAACTTAAGAGAGCAAAACCTGTTCTTGAGGTATTGCCGGGCTGGAAATGCGATATAAGAGGAATAAGGAAATATGATGAGCTGCCGGAAAATTGCCGAAAGTATATTGAATTTGCGGAAAAGGCAGTCGGTGTTCCTTTTACAATGATTTCAAACGGTCCCAAGCGTGAGGATATAATTTACAGATAAGCCGGAGGGGTTTGTATGTGCGGTATTGTTGGTTATATTGGCTATGAGCAGGCAGGTCCGTTTCTCCTTGACGGACTCGAAAAGCTCGAATACAGAGGTTACGATAGTGCCGGAGTATGTCTGAATGACGGAAATGAGCTTGTTGTAAAAAAAGCAAAGGGAAAACTCAAGGTACTTAAGGAGCTTACAAATGATGGGGAAGAGCTCAGGGGTACGGTCGGAATAGGTCATACAAGGTGGGCAACACATGGTGAGCCGTCTGATGTAAATGCACATCCTCACCTCAGCGAATCGGGCAGATTTGCCGTTGTTCATAACGGAATTATAGAAAATTATCAGCAGTTTAAGGATTATCTGACCTCAAAGGGCGTTGTATTTTGTTCTATGACAGATACAGAGGTTATAGTTCAGCTCATTGAATATTATTATAAAGGCGATCTCATAGACGCTGTAATAAAGGTTCTTGAAAAGCTTGAAGGCTCCTATGCACTCGGTGTTATCAGCAAGGAAAATCCGGATGAAATCATAGCTGTCAGGAAAGAGAGCCCTCTCATAATCGGTCTTGGTGAAAAGGAAAACTTTATTGCCTCGGATGTTACCGCTATTCTCTCAAGAACGAGAAAAATATATCGTCTTGAAAATAATGAAATAGCGATTCTCAGCCGTGAGGGCGTTAAAATTATAAATACCGATAAGGAAGAAATTCATAAAGATGTTGAAACCGTTAATTGGGATATAAATGCCGCCGAAAAGGGTGGATATGAGCATTTTATGTTCAAGGAAATTATGGAGCAGCCAAGGGCGATAAGAGATACCATAAGCCCGAGGATCAAGAACGGAAGGGTTGTTCTTGATGATATAAAAATTACGCCGCGGCAGCTTAAAAATTTTACCAAAATAAATATAATTGCCTGCGGTTCTGCATATCATGTCGGAGTTGTTGCTAAATATATCTTTGAGAAAATGCTGAGGATACCTGTTGAGGCGGATCTTGCTTCGGAATTCCGTTATCGTGACCCCATTATTAATGACAGGGTACTGACGATTGTTATAAGTCAGTCTGGGGAAACGGCTGATACCAAAGAAGCGATGAAAGAAGCACAGCGCAGAGGTTCCCATGTTATTTCCGTTGTAAATGTCGTTGGAAGTGCCATTGCTGTTGAATCCGATGAGGTTATTTACACATGGGCGGGGCCGGAAATATCTGTTGCCACTACAAAGGCATACAGTACACAGCTTGCGGTTATTTATCTTATGGCTTTGTATTTCGGCGAGATACTCGGTACTATAGTGGAGGATGAATATAAGGCTCTCGTAAATGAGCTTGAACGGCTTCCTGAAAAGGTAGAAAGTATCTTGCAGCATAAGGAAAAAATACAGTACCTTGCATCGAAATATTTTAACAGCAGGGATATATTCTTTATCGGAAGAAACATAGATTATGCACTTTCGCTTGAAGGCTCACTCAAGCTTAAGGAAATATCATATATTCACAGCGAGGCATATGCCGCAGGTGAACTTAAACATGGAACAATCTCACTTATTGAAAATGGAACACCTGTGATTGCTCTTGCTACGCATGAGGAGCTTATAGGAAAGATAGTAAGTAATATAGAGGAAGTAAAGACGAGAGGGGCACAGGTTATATGTATAGCCTGTGATAATCATCCCGAAATGGAGAACATAGGGCAGACGATATTTATACCGAAGGTATGCGATATGCTTTTGCCGTCCCTTGCCGTTATACCGCTGCAGCTTTTCGCGTATTATGTTGCTTCACTTAAGGGTTGTGATATTGATAAGCCGAGAAACCTTGCAAAGTCGGTAACCGTGGAATAAATTTGTATAAATATGGTAAAAGGATATACTAACGAGAGAGGCTGATTGAAATGGAAACAAAGCATGAAAAGGTTCTTATTCTTGATTTTGGCGGACAGTACAGCCAGCTTATAGCAAGAAGAGTCAGGGAATGTAATGTTTATTGTGAGCTTTTACCCTATACGACTCCCGTTGAAAAGATTGAGGACGGAGGATATAAGGGAATTATATTCTCCGGTGGACCAAATAGTATATATGACGAAAATTCTCCAAAATGTGATGAGAAGGTTTTTGAGCTTGGAATACCTGTTCTCGGAATATGCTACGGCGCACAGCTTATGGCACATATCCTTGGGGGCAAAGTAAGCAGCAGTGAGATAAAGGAATACGGAAAGACTGATGTTGAATTCAATCTTTCGTCGCTGCTTTTCCATCAGGCACAACAGAAGAATGTTTGTTGGATGAGCCATACGGATTATATTTCCGAGGTACCTCATGGATTTAAGGTCACGGCTATTTCCGATAACTGTCCTGTTGCTGCTATGGAGGATATCAAGCGTTATTTCTTTGCCGTTCAGTTTCATCCGGAGGTAAATCATACCGTTGAGGGTATGCTGTATCTTCGTAATTTCCTCTATAATGCCTGTGGCTGTACAGCCGATTGGAAGATGAGCAGCTTTGTTGAGGATACCGTTGCAAAACTCAGGGAACAGATAGGGGATAAGAAAGTATTCTGTGCACTCTCAGGCGGGGTGGATTCCTCTGTTGCTGCCGTGCTTGTGCACAGGGCAGTCGGAAAGCAGCTTACCTGTGTTTTTGTTGACCACGGTCTTCTTCGTAAGGACGAGGGTGACAGTGTTGAAAAGGTATTCAAAGAGCAGTTTGATATGAATCTCATAAGGGTAAATGCGCAGGAGAGATTTCTTTCCAAGCTTTACGGAGTGACAGATCCGAATGAAAAAAGAAAAATAATCGGCGAGGAATTTATAAGAGTATTTGAGGACGAGGCTAAAAAGCTAGGTCAGATAGATTTCCTGTGTCAAGGCACTATTTATCCCGATGTTGTTGAAAGCGGAGTCGGTGATGCGGCAGCAATCAAGCCGCACCATAATGTCGGCGCGCTTCCGGAGAATATCGGTTTTGAGGGTATAATTGAACCTCTGAGGTATCTCTTTAAAGATGAAGTACGAAAAGCCGGTCTTGAGCTTGGAATACCCGAATTTCTTGTATGGCGTCAGCCGTTCCCGGGACCGGGTCTTGCAATCCGCATTATCGGTGATATTACAGATCAAAAGCTTGCAATTCTCAGAGAAGCTGACGCTATTATGCGTGAAGAGTTTGCTAATAACGGACTTGATAAAACTACACATCAGTATTTTACAGTTCTTACAAATATCCGCAGCGTAGGCGTAATGGGTGACGGCAGAACATACGACAATACCATTGCCCTCCGTGCCGTTACAACCGATGATTTTATGACGGCAGACTGGGCAAGGATCCCCTATGATGTTCTCGAAAAAATATCCAACAGAATTATCAATGAGGTTAAGGGTGTTAATCGTATCGTTTACGATATCACATCCAAGCCGCCGGCTACTATTGAGTGGGAATGATAAACTTGTCTTAGGGCAAACCTATTTATCCTAATTCGGGACAAGTTCACTATTCTCGCTAATTCAGAAATATCAATAAAATTCACTAACAATTATAATAATCTTATCTGTAATTTACACACAAAAAACGAAACGGTTAGAGAAAATATATGGTTTTTCTAACGAAAAGTGAATAATAAAAAGTAAGAGAAATGACCTTAGTAGGTGTCGAAAAGCACCTTACTGGGGGTCATTTTTTCAATAAGATTTCAGTTTTGTTGTCGTTTTAGTGATATTATTCACAATGTAAATAACCTTATTCCTATGTCACTTAAATACTTTCATTTAAAAATCAAATTGTGGTTTTAGTGGATAGCAAATAACAGTGGGAATTAAATGCAAAATATAAGTGACTAAAAATCTATAAAAGGGAGGTAGAGGATAATTTATTTTGTTTTCTTGAGGATAGATGAGTTTGCACCATAACATATTCCTGCCTTAGTGCAAACCGTTTTATCATGATTCGGGGCGATTTCGCTCTTTTTGTCTTTGTTGGTAAAGACGGGATTAAGATAAAAGCCGTATGGTACTGTCTTTCATGGGATTTTGCAAAAATAGTGTAAGGTAAATAAAACGGCTTGTTTTAAAGGGGTTGAAATAATTTAATTCCTAAGAGGTAAAGCTGTTTTTTACAAATTTTTTGTATAAGCAGTACTTTGATTTGAAAACAATGACATGGTATAGTGTGAAAATTTGTGTTACTTTACACGAACAGTATAATTTAAATTTTTATAGAATTATTAAATTAAAGGAGAGATTACATTGGCAAATTGGCAAAATTTAAGTATTGAAGAAACAATTAGAAGGATTAAAGATGAAGAAATTGTGCTTCCTGTAATACAAAGGAGACTGATTTGGTCTGAGGACAAGATGGAAATTCTTTTTGATTCATTGCTTAAGGGTAATTCGTTTGGTGCAGTAATTTGTACTGAAGAACAAAAAGATACTGAACCGTTGTTTGCATATAGGAGATTTACGCAGGATGGAAATGATGTTGCATCGCAAAAGGTTGATGAGCTATCAAAAATAATATGGCTCATTATTGATGGGCAACAGCGACTGCAAAGTTTTTATATTGGGCTAACTGGAACAATGAATGGGAAAAGTTTATACTTTGATTTATTTAGTGATCCAAACATGGAATATGGATTTAAATTTGCCAGAAAAAAGGATGATTTACCTAAAACTAACAATGAACGAACGTCGGGAGAAGCTTGTAGTGAGTGCTTATGGTATTCGGTAAATGAATTGTTCCAACGCTTGTCTAAGTCAATAAAACCACGGAAAATTTCTGCTGAAATAATTAAAAAGTATAAAATTGAAGATGAAAATCAAGAGGAAATTATTCATAATAATGTGGATGATTTTGAACGTGCTGTTTTTGACAAAAGATGTGGTATTGGGTTTTCCGTAGTAGATGTAGCTAAAGATGAGAACTTAAGTGAAAACAGGCAACGAATAGTAGAATTGTTTCGCCGACTGAATGATGGTGGAACAAGGCTGTCAAGCTACGATTTGG
>CANPXK010000094.1 GCA_947585965.1 uncultured Clostridia bacterium | reverse complement strand
AATACTATGAATTTTCCTTTTTCCATACTTTTTAATCCTTTTTATAAATTATTCAAAGTTTTACGTATCTGCTTTGCAACCAAATAAGCCAAATGCACCGGAACAGCATTCCCCACCATTTTATACCCATCATCAACATAATTATAAATAAATTCAAAATCATCAGGAAAACCCTGTAGTCTCGCACATTCCCTTACAGTAAGCCTTCTGTACAAATTCTCCTTTCCCGGCACAAATATTCTTTTGTTCTTTTCAACAAACTGCATCTTGGGAGCACGTGGGTGCAACTGACACTGCCTTCCGCTTGCCTGAACCGTGAATCCCTGTTCATCCCATGAACGAACTCTGTTTCTGCTCATAAAAATAGTGGAATAAGCACCGATATAATACTCATTATTAGGTACCTGCAACTTCCCGTTTGTTTTATTTCCCGGCTTTGCGGGAACCGCCGTAAACTCCAGATCATCAATTGCTTGTCTTAATGTTATTTTTTGATATTGCTCAGGTGTTGTAGGCACAGGAAACTCAAAATCAGCACCCAGATCTCTTCTGAAACCAATGTAGAATACCCTTTTTCTGTCCTGAGGAACACCATAATCAGCCGCATTGACAAGATTAAGAGTTATATTATATCCACAATCTTCAAATTGCGATATTATATTCTTGACAGCATCGGAATGTTTATTTGCGAGCATACCCGATACATTTTCTGCAAGAAAGAATTTTGGCTGTTTTTCTCGTAATATTCTTATATATTCAAAAAAAAGCTTACCTCGGGAATCACATATTCCCCTCTGCGCTCCGGCCTCACTCCAGCTCTGACATGGCGGACCACCTATTATTCCGTCAATATCATCCGGAAAATCAGACTCATTTATATCTCGTATATCACCCTTTATCAATCTTGCAGTATGATTTTTTTCATATGTATCCCATATGCTTTTGTCATATTCATTTGCGATTACTATATCAAAGCCTGCTTTTTCAAATCCCAGATCCAGACCTCCGGCTCCGGAAAAAAGACTAATTAATTTAATCATAATTTTACCTTTCAAACGTAATAAGCTTTGCTCGTCTTAATTGCACAGGATTATCGGGATTCTTAACCTTCACATCACATATAGTAAATCCTGTTATTTTTCCACAAAGCTCTTCAATAATTCTATAATTTTGAAAAGAATAATACTTTTCTTCATCTATTATACACATAAAATTGAATATTTTGCCATTTCTTCTATAAAGATAATTAAACACATGAAATGGATTTTCTATTCCCCACATACCACGAATACGCAGATATGTAATACCGAGTGGATCAATTTTATTAAGACGACCAAGCTCATTTGTTTCGGAAAGCTCAATATTTGGTATTTCTTCAATACCGCTCTTTATTTTAGATTTTATCCGTGTATAGGTGGTCTCGGACGCACAATAATCCATCCCGTAAACCATAGCCAGATGCCTGAGACGCATATTTTTTACAGTTCCTACACAGTACAACATATCCTTGACTGACCATTTCTCAGCATTCCTGCAAGCCTCTGATATCATACCTGATGAAGAAAATAATTTTTGCTTTGGATATGAGGAATTAAGTACCAATGCAGAGTTATCGGTTTCAATCTTTTTTATTTCGATAGCATCGCCACCAAAAAGCATTGCATCAGGCGGATTACTGTTGTTACCTGTGTATGAAAATGTTTCAGACCAACCCTCAAGTCTGCCCTCTTCATCTGAATTTACTGTATTAGCAAACAAATCTTTGATATAAACCTCCAAGGCATCCCCGGACGAATTTGCTCTGTTCTTTCCACCATATATGCCCTTGAGATCTAATATTGGATTTGTAACAAGATTATATATTGCATTAATTATATTGTTCAAACTAATCACCCTGACCACACCGCCGTAATTACATATTTACGGGGAAAAATTTTTTCAAACTAACCAATGAAATTCAAAATTTATTGTCGATTTGTAATAAAAGTGTTATACTATAGCTATTATACTATTTTTATATTAATTTTACAATAGCCGGTTCATTAAAAAAGGAAGGTGATAACTATGCTCAAAGCCAAAAGTAATATATTTATTATGATAGAACGAATGATTTTAATAACCCTGGTAACATTGATTTTATGCGGCGGTACGGGGCTTGCATTGTACATGAACGGTCTGCTTATCCCTAATGAGCCGGACAGCCATATGATTCATGGGGTTGATGTATCGTCATATCAGGGAAATATTGATTGGAATATTCTGTCTGAAAATATGGACTTCGCCTATATCAAGGCTACTGAGGGAAGCAGCTCGGTTGATCCGAAATTTTATGATAATTATGAAGGAGCCTCAAAGACAAATATACGTGTGGGCTTCTATATGTTTTTCAGCTTTGATTCGCCCGGAGAAACACAGGCTGAAAATTACATACGAACTGTTAAAAAATTTAATAATATGCTCCCCCCTGCTATAGATGTTGAATTTTACGGAGGTAATGAAAAGAATCCTCCAAAACGTGAGGACATAAATCGTGAGCTTGATATTCTGATATCAAAAATTGAGGAACATTACGGTATGAAACCGATAATATACTCAACCAAAAAAGCCTATGATATGTATATAGCCGGGAGTTATCAGGACTGCGACATATGGATAAGAGATGTATTCGGTGAGCCGAAGCTGTCTGACGGCAGAAGCTGGACATTCTGGCAGTACAGTGACAAAAACAGATTAAACGGTTATGACGGTGACGAGAAATTCATTGATATGAACGTGTTTTACGGGAGTCGTCAGGAATTTGATATTTATCCCGAAAAACCATAAGCATTTGAAATTATATATGTTAAAACTTTCAAAATTATTTATAAACTCCCTTGAAATATTTATAAATTGCATAAAAATGAAATATCAGTAATATAATCTTGCAAGTTCAGTTGACATAAAATTCATATTGTGCTAATATATACTTATAAACAAAGGTGTTTTTTCGCTCAGGTGAAAAGACACCTTATTTTTATCAGGAGGGAAAAATGTAAAAAGGGTGAGCATATAGGAGATATACTTAACCCCCTTACAAGTGAGATAAACACGTATAGAAGCGGAAACAGACGGTACTGTATTTACACTGCGTGAATATCCCATTGTTTCAGAAGGCTCGATTATCGCAATATAACAGCCGCTTAGACTTTGAAAAAAGGCTCTGTACGGACAGACCATACAGAGCCATAAATTATTGCTTTCGTAAAACGAAATTATTCGTAAATCTTGGAAACAACACCTGAACCTACCGTATGACCACCCTCACGGATAGCGAAACGGAGTCCCTCTTCCATAGCTATGGGCTTGATAAGCTCAACGTCCATATCTACGTTATCGCCGGGCATACACATATCCGTGCCTTCCGGAAGTGTGATAACACCCGTAACGTCTGTTGTTCTGAAATAGAACTGCGGACGATAGTTGCTGAAGAAAGGTGTTGAACGACCACCCTCGTCCTTTGTAAGAACATAAACATGTCCCTGGAACTTTGTGTGAGGATGAACAGAACCCGGCTTAGCAAGTACCTGACCACGCTCGATCTCGTTCTTCTGGACACCACGGAGAAGTACACCTATGTTGTCGCCTGCCTCTGCGAAGTCGAGAGTCTTTCTGAACATCTCAAGACCTGTAACAACAGACTTTCTCTTCTCTTCCTCAAGACCAACGATCTCAACTTCTTCGGAAACTGTGATACGTCCTCTTTCAACTCTACCTGTAGCAACTGTACCACGACCTGAGATCGTGAATACGTCCTCAACAGGCATAAGGAAAGGAAGATCCGTTGTTCTTTCAGGTGTCGGAATATACTCATCAACAGCCTTCATAAGCTCATGAACACAAGCATACTCAGGAGCGTTAGGATCTTTGCTGTCGGACATAAGTGCCTGATATGCGGAACCTCTGACAATCGGAATGTCATCGCCGGGGAAATCATACTCATTAAGAAGCTCGCGTATCTCCATCTCTACGAGGTCGAGGAGTTCATCATCGTCAACCTGATCCGTCTTGTTCATGAATACAACGATGTAAGGAACGCCAACCTGACGTGAAAGAAGGATATGCTCTCTTGTCTGGGGCATAGGACCGTCAGCAGCGGATACAACGAGGATAGCACCATCCATCTGAGCAGCACCTGTGATCATGTTCTTAACATAGTCAGCATGACCGGGGCAGTCAACGTGTGCATAGTGACGTGTATCTGTTTCATATTCAACGTGTGCAGTATTAATTGTAATACCACGTGCTCTCTCTTCGGGAGCCTTATCAATATTGGCATAATCAACAAATTCAGCATCGCCTTCAAGGTTAAGAACCTTTGTAATTGCGGCTGTAAGTGTGGTCTTACCGTGGTCTACATGGCCGATTGTACCAATGTTTACGTGCGGCTTACTTCTGTTAAATTTTTCCTTAGCCATTGGAAATAACCTCCTAAATAAAATTTATTATTCAATGCAATGCACCTTGTAACTATTTTAACAACAATAGAAACAAATTGCAAGCTTTTTTATGAAATTTCAGGAAAATTTATTTAATTAATCTTCCTTCTTTGAACGATTGCTTATAATACCGTCCGCTATACTCTTCGGAACCTCGGCATAGTTGTTAGGCTCCATTACATATGCGCCTCTTCCCTGTGTCTTGGAACGCAGGTCGTTTACATAACCGAACATTTCCGAAAGCGGTACCATTGCAACAATTCTCTGTGCGCCTGCTACAGCTTCCATACCCTGAATCATGCCGCGGCGGGAGTTGAGATCTCCTATTACGTCGCCCATGTATTCTTCGGGGACAGTTACCGTAACTTTCATGATAGGTTCAAGAATTACCGGGTCGGCCTTTCTCATACCGTTCTTGAATGCCATAGAACCCGCAATCTTGAACGCCATTTCCGAAGAGTCAACCTCATGGTATGAACCGTCATAAAGTGTAACCTTAACATCAACAACGTTGTAGTTAGCAAGTACACCGCTGAGCATTGCACCCTGAATACCTGCATCAACGGCGGGTATATACTCCTTCGGAATTGCACCGCCGACAACGGAATTGACAAATTCATATCCTTTTCCGGGGTTAGGCTCAAGCTTGAGCTTAACATGACCGTACTGACCCTTACCGCCCGACTGACGAGCATATTTCTCATCAACATCGGAAGACTTGCGGATTGTTTCCTTATAAGCAACCTGGGGTTTACCAATATGCGCTTCAACCTTGAATTCACGGAGAAGTCTGTCTACGATAATCTCAAGATGAAGCTCACCCATACCCGCTATAATTGTCTGACCTGTTTCTTCATCTGTATATGCCTTGAAGGTCGGGTCTTCCTCAGCAAGCTTTGCAAGGGCAATACCCATTTTCTCCTGACCTGCTTTTGTCTTAGGCTCAATAGCAACACGGATAACAGGCTCCGGGAATTCCATTGATTCAAGTACAACAGGATGGCTCTCATCGCAGAGTGTATCACCTGTTGTTGTATTCTTAAGACCTACAGCAGCAGCGATATCGCCGGCATAAACGGTTTCGATATCCTTTCTGTGGTTGGAATGCATCTGAAGTATACGTCCGATACGTTCAGTATTATCCTTTGTTGAGTTATAAACGGATGAACCTGCATTAAGCGTACCCGAATATACACGGAAAAATGCGAGCTTTCCTACAAACGGGTCAGTTGCAATCTTGAATGCAAGAGCCGAGAACGGAAGATCATCGCTGGACTCAACCTCTATCTCCTCGTCCGTTTTGGGATTAATACCGCTGATAGCCGGAACGTCTGTAGGAGCCGGCATATAGTCCACAATTGCATCAAGAAGCTTCTGAACACCCTTATTACGGTAGGATGTGCCGCAGGTTACGGGAACCATTGTGTTGTCGATTGTTGACTTACGGATAACTCTCTTTATATCCTCAATGGAAGGCTCCTCGCCGTCCTCAAGGTATTTCTCCATAAGCTCCTCGTCCTGTTCAACAACGTGTTCAATAAGCTCCGAGTGATATTTCTCTGCAAGCTCCTTCATATCCTCGGGTATTTCCTCGACTCTCATATCTTTGCCGAGGTCATCGTAATATACATCGGCATTCATTTCTACAAGATCCACAATACCCTTGAAGGTATCCTCGGAACCGATCGGAAGCTGGATCGGTACAGCGTTACATTTTAGTCTGTCTTTCATCATCTGAACGACGCGGTAGAAATCGGCACCCATTATATCCATCTTATTTACATAAGCCATACGGGGCACCTTATATTTATCTGCCTGACGCCATACTGTTTCAGACTGGGGCTCAACTCCGCCCTTTGCACAAAGAACCGTTACCGAGCCGTCAAGCACACGAAGTGAACGCTCAACCTCAACGGTAAAGTCAACGTGACCGGGGGTGTCAATTATATTGATTCTGTGTCTGCCCTTATCGTGCTTTGTTCCTTCCCAATAGCACGTAGTGGCAGCAGAAGTAATTGTTATACCTCTTTCCTGCTCCTGTACCATCCAGTCCATGGTAGAAGCACCCTCATGTGTTTCACCCATCTTATGGTTGATACCGGTGTAGAAAAGGATACGTTCTGTTGTGGTTGTCTTACCGGCATCAATATGAGCCATGATACCGATATTTCTTGTTTTTTCAAGCGAGACTTCTCTGCCCATTATGTATCCTCCTAAATTATTCATGCAGCACTCAGCTGCCGTTGCTGTGTCATACGTTTCCCGTACAGATTATTACCATCTGTAATGAGCGAATGCCTTATTAGCCTCTGCCATTCTGTGAGTCTCCTCACACTTCTTGGCAGCACCGCCAACACCGTTTACAGCATCAAGGATCTCACCGGCGAGTCTTTCTTTCATTGTCTTTTCGGATCTCTCTCTTGCATATCTTGAAATCCAACGAAGACCGAGTGTTTGTCTTCTTTCGGGTCTTACCTCCATAGGTACCTGATAGGTAGCACCGCCGACACGGCGAGCCTTTACCTCAAGTGTAGGCATAACCTTATCCATAGCCTCCTCGAAAACCTCGAGCGGCTCCTTGCCTGTCTTTTCGGAAACAATACTGAATGCACCGTAAACGATCTTCTGGGCTACGCCCTTCTTTCCGTCGTACATTATATTGTTGATAAGACGGGTAACAAGCTTTGAATTATAGACAGGATCCGGCAAAACATCACGCTTTGCAACATTACCTCTTCTTGGCACTTTACTTCCCTCCTTCACAATAGTGGTGATTTCATAGGTACTCGAAAGGATTTCTTCCGTCAGCACAACAGAGGCTATATATTTATGTAAATAATACATCTCTGTATTGCTTATTCAAAATCATAATCCTTTGGAATAATACGGCAATTATTTCTTGCCTGCTTTCGGACGCTTAGCTCCGTACTTGGATCTCGCCTGCATACGGTTTGCAACGCCCTGTGCATCAATCGCACCTCTGATGATGTGGTAACGCACACCCGGGAGATCCTTTACACGTCCGCCCCTTATAAGAACAACGCTGTGTTCCTGCAGGTTATGGTTAATACCCGGAATGTAGGATGTTACCTCAATACCGTTGGAAAGTCTCACTCTGGCGATCTTACGGATAGCAGAGTTAGGCTTCTTAGGTGTAGCCGTTTTTACTGCCGTGCACACTCCCCTTTTCTGCGGCGAGCTTTGATCAATGGCTCTTCTCTTTTTTGAGTTCCAACCCTTGAGCAGTGCGGGAGCCTTGGCTTTCTTTTCGGAAACCTCTCTTCCCTTGCGAACCAACTGGTTAAACGTAGGCAATCTTCGCACCTCCTTGCTTATTTTTTATTTATGTTCAGCGGATAATCAGATGATTGTCCGTTAAACGCCGTTTTATACATTGTCGCCGTATTTTTTGTATATACTTCAGCATTTTTGTACGCTTTCACGGCAACAAAAACTCATATAGGACTTCAGCCTACAATCAAGTATTCTACCATATTCCCATACCCATTGTCAAGCATTATTTTTGAGATTTCTCCGTTATTATTTGTTGTTGAAAATCACATGAAGTTTCTTTAAAAATTCTTGACATTAACAAAACTTTATTATATAATATCTAAGTCGGCACTTGGTGCTCGATATGCTGGAATAACTCAGTTGGTAGAGTACCTCACTCGTAATGAGGAAGTCGTGGGTTCGAGTCCCATTTCCAGCTTTTTAAAATTACTGAAAACAAGCGGCTTTCGTAAGTTATCCGAGCCGCTTGTTTTTGTACTATTGTGAATTTTGGGACAGCTTCAGATTATTTCTGTATTTCTGCCCTGTTTTTTATACACTATTCATATAATAACAAATATTTCTAAACATATACGTCACCGCCGCTCTTTAAGTATAAATAACATTATTATAACTATAAACGATATACTTATCTTTTGTTCAGCAAGTAAATAAATCTATGGTCTGACCATAGATAATGTAAATATGGCAGTAATAAATCACGAAAATCAATTTTGAAAAAAAGAAATAGTATGATGGAACAAAGGTATGAAAAATAATGGAATAACAGAAATACTTCGTTAAATAATAAAAAAATCAGAATGAGGCTGATAAGATGAAGTGGACTAAATTTTTCATGATATTTGCATACTGTTTTTTGTTTTTTATATTATTGATTGGAACAACAGGTAATATAATTGACGGTAACTATGTAAATATAATTATATTGTTTGTTATTGTTGCAGCATTAGTTATTTTCTCTATATTTCTATTTCGATTTATATTTAACTTTATTTCACACATAAAGATATCCGTTGATTCTATTCAATTCACTTTATTTAATAATAAAATCTTAAATATTAGTAAATCTGAAATCACAAACATATATATCACTTCCGGATACTATATTTTTGTTTTCAAAAACGGAAAAAAGTTATTTTATCAAAGATACAGTTCAATATTTGATGTTATTCTGTTAAGGAAACCGAAGACATTAATTTATATTAATGATATAACTTTTCCAAACACAGATATCATATCAAAACACAAATAAATAATAAAAAGAAACAGAAGCATTGAATTTTACGGAGGAATTTCAAATGGAATTAAAAGAAAATTTATTAAAATATATGAAAAACAGAATTTCAGATAAGTCCGGTTTGGAGGATATTGTAAATGTGTTTGAGGAGATGTGTAATATACCGATTGAAGAAGATATGATTCTGTTTGAAACAGGGACTTATTCTTTTAAGGGTAAACCGATGTTTTACTTTTCTTTAGTCAGACAATTCCCTGATGATGAGGAAGAATATTATCAAATTCATGTAGATGTGTTATATCCGCCTATAGAAGAAAATAAAGATTTTGAACAAAACACATGGAATGAAGATATTGAGGAAAATATATTTGATTATATTAAAAAATCGTCGGAATTTGATTTCTGTAAGGATAAAAAGTTTTGTGAAGTAGATATATATTTAGATGAAACCTGAAGTACAAATTTTCGGTTTAATGAAGCAACAGATTCCTGCCTATATGGGGTGATGTCTTGAATATTGAAAGGACAAAATCATTTTATAAGAAAATAAAAGCTGATGACCTATGCAGCTGTGATTATTGTAAAAATTATTTTCGGGAAATTAAAGCATCTTATCCGGCACTTACAGAATATTTGAACCATTTGGGTATTGACATTGAAAAGCCCTTTGAAACAATGCCGCTTGAGCCTGATGAATCAGGATATATTGAATACATATGTGCACAATATATTGTTTGTGGTACACCTGATGATTTTGTGAAAGAAACTGTAGGGTCAGTTCACGTGGATATTGGTGAATCTCATTCGTCAACAGCAATAGAAGAAAATCATTTTTTAATTGAGGTATATCCTATTCGCTTAAAATGGGTTATGCAGATAACTTAAATTTTCAGGGGCTGCCGCACAAGCGTAAAAAAACGCAGAGCGGCAGCCCTTACATTTTTGCATGAAAGAAAATAAATATATTTTAATACAGATTCAAACGTCGACTGAATTTGTAACTATAAACGATATACTTATCTTTTGTTCATTAAGTAAATATAGCAGTAATAAGCAAAAATGTGGATATATAAAGAATTTTATGTTATAACAACCGCACGCCGTTAGCCGACTCCGCAAAGCGTCGTCGGACGGCTGAGCGAACGTTTAATAATTTCCTTAAAATAGTTTTTAAAGGTAGAAAATTATGTTATAACAACCGCACGCCGTTAGCCGACTCCGCAAAGCGTCGTCGGACGGCTGAGCGAACGTTTAATAATTTCCTTAAAATAGTTTTTAAAGGTAGAAAATTATGTTATAACAACCGCACGCCGTTAGCCGACTCCGCAGAGCGTCGTCGGACGGCTGAGCGAACGTTTAATAATTTTCTTAAAATAGTTTTTAATGGTAGAAAATTATGTTATAACAACCGCACGCCGTTAGCCGACTCCGCAGAGCGTCGTCGGACGGCTGAGCGAACGTT
>CANPXK010000093.1 GCA_947585965.1 uncultured Clostridia bacterium | reverse complement strand
GAATTGAACCGCCGTATGCCGAACGGCACGTACGGTGGTGTGAGAGGGCGGAGAAAATCCGCCCTACTCGATTTTTTTAGGGGGTATATAAAAATGAAAATCAAAATTAAGAAAAAACTGACCGTATTATTGACACTTTCAACGACAATCTCGTTTGCCGCCTGCGGAGCGACCGCATTATATAGCGGATAGTTTTGTAATATGCGTTTCTGTAAATCGGCATTTAGCTATTGCAATTTACATTCTCTCAATAATTTTAAAATTAAGGTTGCAAAGTGCTTAAAAATGTGTTATGCTATTTATGCCAAACAAATCAAATAAAACAGACTTGAGGGTATTTTTTCTTTTATAGGGATGATATACCTATTTGTGTGTGCTTCATCTATACGAATTTGGTAAAAATGCAAATTCCACAAAGATGGAGTGACTACGGTATATTACCCACATTCTGTTTTGATTTGTTTGGCGACAATCGGAGTTTGCGTTTTTCGGTGCGTTGACTTCGGTTGACGCACTTTTTATTTTTGGGGGTATGTAAAAATGAAAATCAAAATTAAGAAAAAACTGACCGTATTATTGACCCTTGCAACGACAATCTCGTTTGCCGCCTGCGGAACAGCTGCTGAAGATAGCAGCACCGAGAATTTACAGGATTCGATTTCAAGTTACACTTCGCTTGTATCGGATAGCTCAGACCAAAAAGACGATTCAATACAGCCTTCTGAAAACTCGGTGGAAGAAATCAGTAGTGTAACAAGCGATAATGGAACAAATGAAAAAAAGGTATCGCTCGTCAAGTTGGAATCAAATGGTGACGTTGATTTTGATAAGATAGAAACTAAAGCGAGCTATGATGATTGGCTTGATTTGTATGATAATGATGGACTTTTTCCCTTTTATTATAACGGAAAATACGGGTATATAAATGAAACAGGTAACATTGTAGTTGAAAACAAATTTGACAAAGCTGAACCGTTTTCAGAGGGAAAGGCTTTTGTACAGGATTCAGACGGGTTACACATTATTGATACAAATGGAAAAATACTTTTCACATACCCAATAGAAGAAGGTTGGTCAATAGAATATTCAAACCCTATAAAGTTTAAATATAATCGAGCGGTATTTGCTGTTACGGGTAGTGACAATGGAGATGATGTTTGTAAATTGGTTGTGATTGACAATAATTTTAGTGTATCTGTTACAGAATTATATAGAGGTGGTTATATGGTTCCTTTGGGCATGGGAATTATAAATACAAAAGACTTTTGTGGAGCAAGTATAGATGGAACAATATATAATAGTGCAGGTGATATTATATATGAAAAACCTTACAACTCAAACTCAAATGGTCAAATTTCAGTAAACGAAAAATATATAAATATAGTCAATGATGAAAATAAATGGGGACTTATGGATGTAACAACCGGGAAAATGGTTATTGATTATAAATATGACTGTATGGGGACATACTCTGAAGGAGTTATACCTGTATGCAGTTATGATAAATGGGGACTTATAGATATTGACAGTAATCAGCTTGCCAAAAATGAATACAAACATATATACACATACTCTAATGGTGTTGCATTTGCTATAGACAAAAATGACAAGTTATGCATTATTGACAAAAACGGAAATTTGAAAAGTAATGTTGATTTACCCATTGATACCACAAAAATTTCAGATATAACTCCATTTAATAAAAATGGTATGGCATATATAAAGGCAGACTGTTATCCATATATTATTTCTGACACTGGAGAATGTTTACTTTCAGGTGTTGAGGATAGTTTTTTAAGGTATGCTTGTAAAAAATATATTGCAATAAAAAATCGTAATAAAATAGATTTATATAAAATAGAAAATTAAAACCAAAGGTAATATTAAAACCTCTGCTGAAATCGAAAGCGGCTGTCAAATAGGCAGCCGCTTAAGTTCACTCTGCCGGCGAAGTGTCGCCGGGGGTAGATATTATCGAGAATCATAGGGGACGCCCTCTCGCAGGGCGTCCCCTCTTGAAAAACAGTCCGCCGGACTGTTTTTCAATTCACCCCTTGCCCGGGCGTGAAGGATTGGAGCTTTCGCCGTCTGCGGACGGCGACCAAAGGCTCTGCCTTTGGAAACCGCAAGCCTTTTGAAAAAGGCTTGACCTAAAACTGACGTTTTGCTCGCCATAAGTTACTTGTCGCTCCCACACTAATTCAATTTTTGCTGAAATCAGTAAGAACAAGATTTTTGTTGTGTTCAAGTGCCCATGTAATATTCCACTCGCTTGTAAAAAGAAGAAGATGTTTTCCCTTTAAATCCTGAATACGCCGTGTGTCTGTTGTAAGATTGAGCGTTTTGGGGTCTATGTCGTCATTATCTATCCAACGTATAAGCTCATAGGGCATATTTTCAAGAATGATGTCAACATTGTATTCATTGTTCAGACGGTATTCAAGTACCTCAAACTGGAGTACACCTACAACCCCGACTATGACCTCCTCCATTCCGCCGCCGAGAGCCTGAAATATCTGGATAGCACCCTCTTGTGCAATCTGAGTAATACCTTTTACAAACTGCTTACGTTTCATGGTATCTTTGAGCCTTACCCTTGCAAAATGTTCGGGGGCGAATGTGGGTATTCCCTCAAATTTCACCTTTTTTGACGGAGAACATACGGTATCCCCTATGGAAAATATACCGGGATCAAATACTCCGATAATATCCCCGGCATATGCCTCATTTATTACCTCCCTGTCCTGAGCCATGAGCTGCTGCGGCTGTGAAAGACGCATCTTCTTGTTGCCCTGAACATGATAAACCTCCATCGTTCTGTCATATTTTCCCGAACAAATACGCATAAACGCTATACGGTCACGGTGTGCCTTGTTCATATTCGCCTGGATTTTGAATACAAACGCTGAAAAATTCTCGTCAAACGGATCAACCTCTCCCTCTACCGTCTTTCGTGGAAGCGGGGGAGTTGTCATTTCAAGAAATTGTGCAAGGAATGGCTCAACTCCAAAATTAGTAAGAGCAGATCCGAAAAATACGGGAGTAAGCTTTCCGTTCCTGACCTCGTCAAGATCAAATTCATCTCCCGCTCCCTCAAGCAGTTCTATATCATCCCTGAGAGTATTTGCAAGAGTTTCTCCGAGCCTTTCCTCAAGCTCGGGGGAATCAATGGTAAGCTCGTCCATTTCAACCTCTTTTTGCCCGTTATTAGCGGTAAATGCCAATATTTCTTTTTTAGAAAAATCATATACACCCTTGAAATCTCTTCCGCAGCCTATGGGCCAGTTCATTGGACAAGTATGTATACCGAGTACATTCTCAATATCTTCCATAAGCTCATACGGACTTTTAGCTTCTCTGTCCATTTTATTTATAAATGTAAAAATAGGTATATTTCTCATAACGCAGACCTTGAAAAGCTTTCGGGTCTGTGCCTCAACACCTTTTGATGCGTCAATTACCATAACCGCCGAATCCGCAGCCATAAGTGTGCGGTAGGTATCCTCGGAAAAGTCCTGATGTCCGGGAGTATCTATTATATTAATGCAAAAGCCGTTGTAATTGAACTGCATGACAGATGAGGTTACGGAAATACCTCTTTGCTTTTCTATTTCCATCCAGTCCGAAACGGCGTGCTTATCTGTCTTTTTACCCTTGACAGAACCGGCAAGCTGTATTGTTCCGGTGTAGAGCAGAAGCTTTTCCGTAAGTGTTGTCTTACCTGCGTCGGGGTGGGATATGATTGCAAATGTTCTTCTTTTTTCAATAAGCTCTCTTGTAGTAGACAAAATTATTCCTCCGGGTATAAAATTTATCTGTTTGTGTACGGCATACCTATGCGGCACACAATTATTATTCTAACTCAAAAATACATAATAATCAAGCAAAAATTTGCATATAACTGCGTAGAAATACGAGCATAACAGACACATATCACATTCTGTAAAACCATTCGGTGAAAATAAGAGTACCCGGGTCGATTCGGACGGTAAGTTATTAAGGATTAAATACATTTTGTATTAATACATATCAATATACTAATGGTATCATTTATCTTCGGAAATATATGTATGAATTACCCAACTTTTTAAATTTTACGGCTGAATTTGTAATATTGTTAAAATCACATTTACAATACACCCGTTTTATTTGCATATCGACAAAATAATACCAATTATCCTTTTCTAATTGAATTGATTGAAAATTTGTTGTATAATTCGGATAAAGGTAATATATCGGGAGGGATAAGGTGAATACGGAAACAATAGGGCAGAACGCTGTTTGTAGATTTTTTAACAGCAATACCGCTTTCAGGTTTGTTTTTATTTCCTCTTTGTTTTTTCCAATAAATGAAAATTTTCCGCCCTTGTTGTGGGCAATAATGGTATGGTCTGTATACCTGTTTTGCAGGGAACTGATAAAGGGACAGTATCTCAGAAAAATCCGCCACAGAAAGATTCTGTACTTCTTCATGGGAGCAGCTCTTTTGACAGTCATTATAAATTTCAGGGAAAACTTAGCCGGAAATTTGTATGTGCTGTATTGGCTTTCGCTTTGTTTTTTCTTTTTTTACGGACTTCATGCAGACCGTGACCATGAGCATCGAAAACATGAGGCGGTTATCCTATTGGATTTTATTTCAGGGATGACGACACTTGCAATGATTATCGGTCTTGTGCTCCTTGCTGTTTTCCCTGAAGGTCTGCATATGTTTGACCGTGATTTTGCCATTTATGAAAACCGTTTTGTCGGAATAATAGTTAATGCCAATGTGCTTGCGTTTTATGCGGTTATGGCGATAGTTGCAACACACATATTATGGAAAATGAAAAAGGCTGACGGGGTGCTCGGAAGAAAAACAAAAATCCTCTATACAGTATATGCTGTTATAAATATGATTTCTCTGTTCCTGTCCGATTCAAATGCATCACTTCTTTTTATCATGGTATATTTTTCGTTTCTGGCATTTTATTGTATTTTTAAGGGCTTCAGAAAGTTTGGTTTTCTTTCTTTTGTACTGAGAGTTATCGCAACATTACTTGCTTGTGTTGTTACAATTCTGATTTTGCTCTGTATGCGTTCATTGGCACAAAGCTGTGTTTCCCTTATGCTCACAAACGGCGAATCAAAAACGCATATATCAAACAGCATAACAACAGATAACGGCTCCGTTCAGATAACGGATGATGTTGAGCCGTCCTCACCTACTACATTCAAGCATCAGAATAAAAATATTGACAGCGGACGTTTTGTGATATGGAAGCAGGCATTGGGACTTTTTGAAAAATTCCCCGTCATGGGAGTGGGAAAGGATAATATCGTTTCCTACGGAAAGACATACCTCGGAGGTCTGAAATATGATGACTTTCATAACGGGCTGCTGACTATCATAATAAGCTTTGGTCTTGTCGGTTTTACTATATTCATGGTTCTTGCAATTACGGTTGCCAAAACTTTTCTGAAGGCTGTCTTTAATTACAGAGAGAAATGCAGTCAGGACGGCAACGTTTTGGTTCTTATAGTTGCATTTTGTGCAGCGTATAGTGTCTATTCAATGTTTGAGGTAGCACTCCTTCTGGATCTTTCATACAGGGTATTTATCTTCTGGTATATGATAGGTCTGGGACTGAGCTATGCTACCCATTACGAGAGGCAGGAGGACAATAAAACAGCCGATTCGGAATTATTGAATATTTCATCTGCCGTACAATCCGATAATTTCGCTATGTAGCCTGACCTGATTGAGAATAATATGTTTTTTAATTTACTTTTTCATTTGATTGTAAAAATACAAAAAATAGTGTATAATACCTCCATAGACACTTTTCTGTGGAGGTAATTTTTTATGATGGACGGATTTTTGCGTATCGCCTGTGTATCACCTGAGATCAAAGTAGCGGATTGTATGCATAATGCTGAAATTATAAGCTCCCGTGCAAAGGAGGCTGCAAAAAACGGGGCTTCACTTATTGTCTTTCCTGAGCTTTGCATAACCGGATATACCTGTTCGGATTTATTTCTGCATAATTCCCTGCTTACGGCGGCGGAAAATGCCCTCGGGTATATTCTCGAGCAGACAAAAAAGCTTAATGCTGTTATCCTTGTCGGACTTCCCGTTCGTGCAGGGTCGGCACTTTATAACTGTGCCGCCGTTATATTCAAGGGAGAAATTTCAGGTCTTGTGCCGAAAAGAAATATCCCTAACTATTCCGAATTTTATGAGCTTAGACATTTTACTCCGTTTAAGGATCAGTCGTCACAAATAATATCAATTTGCGGACAGGAGGCGGAGATTGATCCGGATGTTATATTTTCATGCTCCTCAATGCCTGAATTCAGGCTCGGGGTGGAAATATGCGAGGATCTCTGGACAGCCGAGCCGCCCTCGGGAAAGCTTGCATTGGGCGGTGCTACGGTTATAGCCAATCTTTCGGCAAGCGATGAGGTTATAGGAAAGGCTGATTATCGCCGTATGCTCGTGAAATCTCAATCCGCAAGACTTCTTTCCGTCTATGCCTATGCAAGTGCGGGAATCGGAGAAAGCACGACCGACCTTGTATTTTCGGGACATAACCTTATCTGCGAAAACGGAGCACTCTTATCCGAATCAAAACGATTCAGACCGGAAATCACCTATGCCGATGCTGACCTTCAGAAAATGGAAAGCGAAAGGGCAAGATCCAATACATTTGTCGGAAACAGTGATATATATTCCGTCGAGTTTGATATACCTGTAAAAAAACTCAAGCTTGACAGGCATATAAGCAAAACTCCCTTTGTTCCCGAAAATAAAATAAACCTTGAACAAAGATGCGAGGAAATTCTAACCATTCAGGCAACGGGACTTGCAACAAGAATTAAACATACCAATGCCAAAAGTATCGTTATCGGTCTTTCAGGGGGACTTGATTCCACACTTGCACTTATAGTTGCCGTTCATGCGGCGGATATGCTCGGACGTGACAGAAAAGATATAATCGCAGTAACAATGCCCTGCTTCGGTACAACAAAGCGTACAAAGAGCAATGCGGAAATACTTGCCGAAAGCTATGGTGTAAGCTTTAAGGATATTGATATATCAAAATCCGTTACTCAGCATTTTGAAGATATAGGACAGAGCATGGATAAGCTTGATGTCACATTTGAAAACGGTCAGGCACGGGAGCGAACTCAGGTGCTTATGGATATCGCAAACAAAACAGGAGGTTTTGTCATAGGCACGGGAGATCTTTCGGAGCTTGCCCTCGGCTGGGCAACCTATAACGGCGACCATATGTCGATGTATGCCGTAAATGCGTCGATTCCGAAAACACTTGTTCGTCACCTGACATCATATGAGGCAGACCATACAGAGGGAAAGCTGAAAGATGCACTTCTCGATATACTTGATACCCCTGTAAGTCCGGAGCTTCTGCCGCCAAAAGACGGAGAGATATCACAGAAAACGGAGGATCTTGTAGGTCCTTATGAGCTGCACGACTTCTTTCTGTATTATTTTGTGCGTTTCGGGTTTACTGCCAAAAAAATCTTTCGGCTTGCAAAGACAGCATTCGGCGGTGTTTATGATGATGAAACCATTAAAAAGTGGCTGAATACATTTATACGTCGCTTTTTTGCTCAGCAATTCAAGCGTTCATGCTTGCCGGACGGTCCGAAGGTCGGTACGGTAACGCTTTCACCGAGGGGCGATTGGCGTATGCCGAGTGATGCCGTAAGCACGGAATTTATGCTTAAAGAATAATAAGAATTAGATGAGAGGATAAACAAAATGGATATCAGAAAAAAATCATTACAAAAACATTACGAATGGCAGGGAAAAATCGAGGTTGTTTCCCGAACACCCATAACAAATTCGGAGGAACTGTCACTTGCATATACTCCGGGGGTTGCTGAGCCCTGTCTTGAAATACAAAAGGATTATGACAAATCCTTTAAGCTTACACGCAGGAGTAATCTGGTTGCCGTTATAACAGACGGTACGGCTGTCTTGGGACTGGGAGATATCGGTCCCGAGGCGGGTATGCCCGTTATGGAGGGAAAATGTGCATTATTCAAGGAATTTGCAGATGTGGATGCTTTTCCGATTTGCATACGCTCAAAGGACGTTGACGAGATTGTACGCACGATATATCTTATTTCGGGAAGCTTCGGAGGTATAAACCTTGAGGATATTGCCGCTCCGAGATGCTTTGAGATAGAAAAAAAGCTTAAGGAAATATGTGATATTCCCGTATTCCATGACGACCAGCACGGTACGGCTGTCGTTGTTTCAGCCGCACTTATCAATGCACTTAAGGTTGTAAATAAAAAAATTGAGGATATAAGGGTTGTTATAAACGGGGCAGGCTCGGCAGGAATTGCTATATCAAGGCTTATACTTAAGCTTGGTGTAAAGAATCTTACTCTTTGTGACAAAATGGGCATAATCCGTGAGGGCGACGAATCACTTAATCCGGCACAGGCGGAACTTTCAAGGCTTACAAACCGTGAAATGCTCAGCGGAAATCTTGCGGATGCCATGAAAGGTGCAGATGTATTTATCGGGGTATCTGCTCCGAATATCGTAAGTGAGGAAATGGTTAAATCCATGAATAAGGACGCCGTTGTTTTTTCTATGGCTAACCCCACACCTGAAATAATGCCCGACCTTGCAAAGGCAGCAGGTGCGAAGGTAGTCGGAACAGGACGTTCGGATTTCCCGAATCAGATAAACAATGTGCTATGCTTCCCCGGAATATTCAGAGGTGCGCTTGACTGCCGTGCAAAGGAGATAAATGAGGAAATGAAGGTTGCCGCAGCGTATGCTATTGCCTCCATTGTATCCGATGATGAACTTAATGACGAATACATATTACCCTATGCATTCGATAAGAGAATAGGTAAGGCTGTGGCAAAGGCGGTTATAGAAGCTGCTAAAAAAACAGGTGCTGCGAGAATCTGACTTTATGTATGTCCGCATGAGAAATGCTGATTCGGAAAGGAGCAATTATGACAAATTTAGTTTCAATATTCAATGACACGGAAAAGCTCTGCAAAACAGACCCCGAGCTTATAAAAGCCATCGAAAATACCATAAAAAATCAATATCTTGTAACAAATGACAGTGATATAAAACCGTGCGGGGATAAGCACCGCTTTGACACACCGGCAGAGATCACAGTATCACAAAAACGCAGCTTTGAAGCCGCAGGCGGATATAAAGGTGAGCGTGTATGCGTTCTGAATTTTGCTTCTGCGACCCATGTAGGCGGCGGTGTAAGGACAGGCGCATCGGCACAGGAGGAATGTCTTTGCCGATGCAGTACGTTATATTTTGCACTTGACGATAAAGAGATATCCGGTAATTTTCACACACGTCACCGCAGGCTTATAAGAGAGGGAAAAATGGATTCGACCTACAATGACGATTGTGTATTTTCTCCGGACATTATTGTAATAAAATCCGATACAAAATATCCCGAACCGCTGCCGGAAACCGAAAGATATCGGACAGACGTCATAACCTGTGCCGCCCCAAATCTTAATACATTTTACGGCAAGGGATCCGTCGATAACAACACTGTAAAAAAGCTTCATATAGCGAGAGCTAAAAGAATACTGAATATTGCGAAAAGTGAAAATGAGGATGTTCTTATTCTCGGTGCATTCGGCTGCGGTGCCTTCCGCAATCCTCCCGAGGTTGTGGCACAGGCATGGGCAGAGGTCGTAAGGGATTACATTTACGACTTCAAAAAGATAGAATTTGCCGTATACTGTCCGCCGAAAAATCCGTCAAATTATATGGTATTCAAAGAAATTTTCGGCTGAAGCATATCATTCATTATCTCCGCTTTTCGAGAAAAGCTCTCTTATACCCATTATGAGGAGCAGACCGCCGAAAAGCTTTGATAGCACGGAGCCGTCAAGGTTCTGCGATATCATTGAGCCTGCTATTGTACCCAATATTCCGAGCAGTGCAAAAGGTATAGCTATTTTCCATTTAATAAGGTGCTTTTTTGTGTATATCAGTACGGCAATTATTGCTGTAGGTATGAAAAAAATAAGATTTATACCCTGTGCTGTTTGCTGTGCGACATTCATAAACAGGGTAAGGCATATTATGAGCACTCCTCCGCCGCCCATGCCCATTGCTCCGAGGATCCCGGACAAAATGCCTGCTGCTGCACACCATAGCATATTCATCGCATTATAAGGCGTATTCCTGCCCAAAGCATGAAAATAGCAAATATTTTCCTAAGTGCCTTGCCGCTCAGCTTTTTGAGGATAAATGTACCGATAACCGAGCCTATTATCCCCCATATCAGATATGGCAGTGCGTCCGGAATTGTAACAGAACCCCGTTGAATGTAAAACAATGCACTTACCGCACATATCGGCAGTATTACCGACACCGAGGTTGCGTGTGCCTCCTTTGCAGACATTTTGGTACGCAGTGCAGGTACGGCAACCATACCTCCGCCCGCACCTAAAAGTCCGTTAAGAATACCTACTACCGCACCCCACA
>CANPXK010000092.1 GCA_947585965.1 uncultured Clostridia bacterium | reverse complement strand
TTAATTCCTCATCCATACGAATATTAATATTGGTTTGTGCCATAAAAACATCCCCTTTCTGTTTATAGTATATCATGGCTGATATACGTTGTCAATAAATTTATTTGCAATATATAAAATATTAGTAAGTTCAAGGAGGTAAAATTCATGACCGAAGAAAAAGTCATCAGTAACGAGGATTTTTTTAATAATTTCATTAAAGAAAGCCAATCCGATCTAAGTCGTGATATTGCAAAGCGGCAGGATATAATTGATGTGCTCAGTGCAAGAATTGATAATATCAGAGCAGCACAGAATAAGCAGACGAATGCCGTTTCAGCGTGCAAAGCCATCATTGACAGTAATGCCTATCAGAAGTTTAATCCGATTTTATCTTCTTTTTCTGATGTATTATCGAAATCGGCAGCAAAAAAAGATAAGAAAATAGCCGATATTGAGAAAAAGATAAAAAAGATCAAGAAAAAAATCAAAAAGCTTGAGCGTAAGCAGGAACGCACCAATCGGCTTAAAGGTTTTATTGATACTCTCCGAAATCCCGATTCCGGACAATCTGAATTTATCGAAGGCATGAAAGCCTTAAGGCAGGATAGTATTTTCAGAGCTGAAAATCAGCTTGAAAAGCTTGAGGGAAGAATTTCAAAAGCAGCCGCAAAGCTTGAAAGCGGCAATCTTAGCAATGTTGATACTGTTAAGCTCAAAGCAAAGGTCAAAAAGTTGGAAAGTAAGAGGGATAAGCTGGTGGCTAAAATCAACAACCTTAACGAGCTTGATCAGGAGCTTAACAAGCTCGCTAAAATTGAGCTTGTTGATGATAAGGTTGATGAGATGAAGAACACTGCCGTTGAAACGGCTGAAAAGGCTGCTATGAACGGTAAATCTGTAGAGAACATAATAGACACTGAGGCAGAAACTGCTGCGGATAATATTGATAATATAATTTCGGAGATTTATTCTCAGGAGGAAAATATTACAGCAAAGGCAGAGGAAACGAATACTGATAATAAAAAATCAGATGTTAAAGAAGAACCGGAAAAAAGTGCAAAAAAACAGACTAAAGATGATAAGCCTGTGCCAACAGAAGATAAAAAGAATCTCGGTAAAAAAACAGGGGTTACGGGAAAGCAGGCTTTAAATATCCTTAATGCCGGTATTCCCATACAGGCTGTAAAAAATTCTGATAGCACACTTACGATAGTTTTTGATAAATCCAAGACAGACGAAATTAATAGGATTATTGAAAACACAAAAACACAAACAAAGAAAAGGTAGGAGATAATATGAATAATCTGATAATTGAAAATAATATAGTCCGGGGTTGTACAGATAAGGATATTCTGAAACTTGAAATACCTGAAGGCGTTGTTGCGATCGGTGACAATGCCTTTTCCGATTTTGATAAACTTTATGATGTTGAATTGCCCGATACGTTAATCAAAATCGGAAGTAACGCATTTGAGAACTGTACAGCACTGAAAAGTGTCAATCTGAATGTTAATTTTATCGGAGAATATGCATTTTCGGGCTGTTCTTCTCTGCATGAAATAACGTTTGGAGAAAATATAGGTTATCTCTGCAACGGAACATTCTTAGGTTGTTCCTCGCTTGAAGAAATAGTTATACCCAAAAACATAACGTACATAGGGTGCGAGTGCTTTCGGGATTGCACATCTCTTTCTTCTGTAGATATCAAGGGAGCCATGGAGATTGATAATAATGCGTTTGAGCATTGTACAAGCATTTACAATATTAATTTCCCCCACTCGTTAATTCACATATCTTCAAACGCATTTTCATTTTGCGAAAATCTCAAAACAGTTGTAATACAAAATAAATTCATAGATATTGACGAAACTGCATTTGAATATGATGTAAATATTATCATCAAGGCTGTACAGTTTTCAACAGCATACAATTATACACAGCAACACAGATTTTCTTTCTGTCCGACTATTCTCGACAGTGATTACAGGGTAATATCGTCAGAGGAATTGAGCAGAATTTCAAAAGCCGGTATATTGATTCGTGCGAAACAGCTTGATGCATCCAAGGATGAAATGCTGATTATTTTTGATAAATCGGCTAAAGAAAGAATAGACAGTCTGATCGGAGGAAATAAAGATGGATAACGATAGAGATATGGATGGTATACCCGACAGAATTGACAACAGTTTCAACACACCGGGAGAGGTGCTTGAAATCAAGGGAATTGTCAATCCGGTCTATGTGAGAGCAGACAAAGAAAAGTTGTCAAGACTTGCGAATACAGAAATACCGTTTTGTATACGCAAAAACGATGGTGAATATGGAATTATATGCGATCGGAATGACGTTGGAAAAGTAAGAGCAGTAATGGATCGTCAGGCACATCAATCGAGGAAGGCAAGGTGAATGGTATGCAGGAAAACAGAAATATGCTCAGAGGTAATAAAAGTAAGGCTCCTGTTATTTATACAATAGTCATTTGTTCGCTGTTGGGACTGGCATTCATCTTATACGCAACTTACACATATTTAGGATATATTCGTATTCATAAAATTGCAGAACCGGGAATGAATGATATATTAAATGCATTTTCCACTCTTTTCACCGCCGAGAGCCTCAAATTACCGATAACATCGGAAGTTATAAAGGAAGTCCTCATTATGCAGGTGCGTGATATATGGTGGGTTTATGCAGGAATTGCACTTGCGATATTCCTGATGATGACTTCACGTAATCCCAATGATTATCGTGGGATTGAACACGGGTCTGCACGCTGGGCTGATAAATATGACAAGAAAATGTTTACAGATAATACAGGTATTCCCTGTGGGGATAATTTCTATGTCACAGTAGAGAATCCAAAACATAAATATTATTCATCCCATAATCTTAATGAAATAGTAATCGGCGGTTCGGGTGCAGGTAAATCATTCCGAAAAATAAAGCCCGACATTATGCAGATGACAGGCAGCTATGTTGTTACTGATCCGTCCGGAGAACTGTACCGTGATTGTGCAAAGGTACTTCGTGCTAACGGATATAAGGTTCGTGTGCTTAATCTGACGGATATCAGCCTTTCCAATTCATATAATCCATTCGTATATATGGTAGAGGAACAGGACGTTTTGAACATAGCTGATTTGTTTATGAAAAATTCAGCAGGCGAGGGAGAAAAAGAGGATTTCTGGAGCGGTGCGGCACAAGATATGCTGGTTATGATTATGCTATATCTTTTCAAGGCGGATGATGAGGTCAAGTCATTCGGTCGTGTTATCCGACTTGTAAATTCAATTCAGTACAAGGACGGAAAAATTGATGAAACCTGTGAGCTTGCACGCTGCATGAAAAAACATCAGATGAATGAAAAGAACAAAAATGATGCGGCATCGATTAACTGGAACGGCTTACTCGGAACGCCCGAGGAAACTCTTGGAAGCATAGCTAAAACTTTATCAACAAGACTCAGACTTTGGGCGGTTGAAGATGTCGATATGCTAACAGGCGACGACGAAATGGACTTTGACGATGTTGGTGTACATAAAACTGCAATATTTTTGATAATTCCGGCGGCTCGTCAAACATATAAGGCAGTCGCTAATATTTTTTACAGTCAGCTTTTCGAGCGATTGATGTACGTTGCGAGTGTCAAATATAATAACCGACTTCCGCTTCTTGTTTCCTGTGAACTTGATGAGTTTGCAAATATCGGCAGAATTCCTAATTTTGCAGAAACCCTTGCAGTTGTCAGAAAGTACAATATCAGGCTTTGTATTGTTCTTCAAGGTTTGTCACAGCTTAAAGCAATATATGAAAAGACATTTGACAGCATAATAGGTAATTGCTCAATATTTACTTTCCTCGGCACAAACGATCAGGAAAGTAAAGAATACGTATCTAAAAAGCTCGGCAAAACTACTGTGCGAACAGATACACGAAGTCATAACAGAGGCAATCAGGGCGGCGGTTCGGATAATGAGAGTTATTCAAGCCGTGAACTTTTAATGCCTGAAGAAATTTCAAGGGCATTAAAAAAGGGTAAAAATGGTAAATGTATCGTTTTTGTGGATGAGTTCAATCCGTTTTTTCTTGATAAATTCAATACCCTTGAGCATCCGCTTATAGGTCAGGTAGGCAGCTCATTCAAAAAGGATTGGGCGAATAATTCGGACATTACGGTTGATTTCGCAAGTGTTAAGAATGAAAGGAAAAAGAGGTACGAAAAAATGCAAAAATTAGCAAAGGAAATATCGGAAGCAATTGAAAATGGTGGTACGCAAGCTGTTACGTATGAGGAAAGTCAGGCGGAGGAAAATCAAAGAAAGTTAAAAGAACTTTTCGAGAGCAGTACGAGTGAGCTTATCTCGTTTAACGATGCTGTAATACCACCGGATATTAATCTTGATGATATCGAGGAGGTCTGATGTATGAGTACGTTTGAAGAATTAAGTAGCGAAATGAAGCAAAAGGTACAAGGCACCATTCAAGGAATAGAAATGCTTCAAAAATTTTTAGATAACTTCAGCAAAGGCAAGAGCAGTGACACGGCAACGGAAAAATTAGTCAGCGATACGATTGATAAGGGTAATATTTCCGGCTTTAAGTTCACGGGTCAATATACAGATTTGTCGTATTTCAATCAATCGAGCAAAATGCCGCTTGACGCTATACGGAATATCGGTGATGAAAACGTAAAAGAAGCAGTTAAGCAGAATTTTATCAAGGCTGCTCAGAACGGACTTATCGAGCTTAACGGGGATAGCTTTAAAATAACTGCCAAGGGCAGGGAAGCTATTAATAAAAAAGACTTCATCAAAGCAGCACAGCAGGATCAGTTAAATGCATATCAGAATGCAGTTAATAAAATGTACAATACACAGGCTGCCGTAAATGAAACGCAGATGTGTGTTGCTCTGAGCGGTGACTATATGAATGATTTTACATTCTTCAATCACTCAGACAAGCTTGACCTTTCCACTGTAATAAACCACCCTGATAAAAATTTGTCTAAAAAAATATTAGGCAATGTTAAAAAGTGGGAGAAATGCGGTGCTGTGAAAGTTGAGAACGGTATTGCAAAAATAACGGATATGGGTAAAAAAATGCTGCAAATGCCGCAATTCAAAGCGGCTGCCATTCCGCTTCAGGAGAGAGCCTTATCATCTGTTGGAGGAGCGGTTGGGAAAGTTATTGTGGCAACTAAAAAGATCGTAAGTGCCGTACAAACCGTTAAATCAGCAAGTTCGACTATGAAGAGATAATATCAGGCTTATAACCGGATCGAAGAATTAATCTTCGGTCTTTTTTATTTCAAGCATGATTTTTTCATCGAAGGAGGTGATTAAACAATATTTAATATGGAGGTGATACACGATGTTGTAAAAAATCCGTCAGATTAAAACAGTGAAAAATGAAAGGAGAAATAACCAATGGCAATTAAGATTATTGAAAAAGAAAACGGTGAAGTTATCACCAAAACGAGCAGGCAGATACGCAGAGAACGCAGGATAAACAAATTTCAGAAGTACATAAGTACTGCTGCAATATGCACAATGTTTCTTATCCTGTCGTCTATAACCGCATTTGCAGCAAATTCCGAAAACAGCACTCCGACTAATGTAACAAGCACATCAACCATGAACACCTTAATCGATGTGATTATGTGGATAGTCAGAATTGCAATTCTGGCCATCGGGGGTATTCCGGGTATTATTAAAATTGTTCAGGGGCAACAGGAAGAAAATCCTCGTGACCGTAATAACGGAATTGTTTCCGTGGTAATCGCCGGTGTAGGCTTTGCGGCAACATTTGCAATTGCTGCTTTGATCAAGGCTTAATTTGTAATGATTGCTCCTGCTGTTGAAGGGGCAGCAGGAGTGATATTTAAGAAAGGGGGAAAGCCTCAATGACTGTTCTACAAAAGAGTCAGAAAACAAAACGATGTGCAGCCATACTGATTATTCTTATGATGATAATATCTATTATGGATACTTTTGCCGGGAGTAATATTGTAGATGCTGCAAACAAGCATACTACAACGATTTCGACATCTGCTGATCAGGTCAAGGTCGGTTCAAGTATTACGCTTACCGCTTCGGCACGAATTGATGGTACCATACAAAATAGCGGCTATACATATCGTTTTTTGTATAATACAACAAGTCCGGACAGTGCATATCAACTCTGCGACTATTCATCATCGAATGTATATACGTTTAAGCCGAGCAGCATAAACAAACTTAAAAACTATACCGGTCCTGTTTATGTTTTTGCAGACAGTAAAAACAGCAGCGGTACAAGCGTATGGTCGTCTTACAAAATTATCAACATTGTTCCCGATGATGACGAAGCCCTTCGTGTAACGGGTTCGGTAACGTCAACCGGAAGTTATACGGTAGGTGACCGACTTTTGGTAACAATGACTGCATCCGGAGGTAAGTCACCTTACCAATACAAATATGAATATGCAAAATCCGGCGGCGGTTATTCAACATATAAGGATTATTCATCGGCGTCCTCCATAACAATGGCAACCGACAGTTGGACTGCCAATACGGATTATAATATCCGTGTTACTGTAAAAGACAGCAATAATGATACATTTTCCTATGTGTCTGCTGTCCGATTAAGTGCAAAATCTGTACCTACACCATCAATAACATCTTTCAGTGTACCGGGTACTGCCCAAGTCGGAGAAAAGGTGAAGTTGAATTGCGATGTCAAAGACGGAACAAAGCCGTATCAATATAAATTCACCTATATAAATCCGAGCAATCAGACAAAGGTTATAAAGGATTACAGTACTTCCGATAACGCAACATGGAATACCTCCTCCCTGTCTGCCGGGAGTTATACGGTTAAGGTTACAGTCAAGGATAAGAACAATAAGACTGCTTCCCAAAAGGCAACGGTGACACTTACTGTGTCCACCCCATCAATAACATCTTTCAGTGTTCAAAGCACTGCCGGGGTCGGGGATAAGATTAAGTTGAATTGCGATGTCAAAGACGGAACGAAGCCGTATCAATATAAATTCACCTATATAAATCCGAGCAATCAGACAAAGGTTATAAAAGATTATAGTACTTCCGACAACGTGACATGGAATACTTCATCCTTATCAGCCGGGAGTTATACGGTTAAGGTTGAGGTAAAGGATAAAAATAATAAAAAGGCTTCTCAGAAAGCCACAATAAAGCTCAGCAAAGCTCCTACTCTTTCCCCTACCATATCCACAAATCCGTCTGATGGTACTGTAGTTAAGAGTAAAAACATAACTTTTACGGTTGATACACATTCTGACGGCAGCGAAAGCTATCCGCCCCGACCATATAATTATAAATTTGAATATAAAAAGAAAAATGCGAGCTCTTATACAACTCTGAAAGACTACAGTGATAATGAAAAGTATAAGTATAACACTAAAGATTTGACCGCAGGAGAGTATGTATTAAAAGCCACAGTTAAAGATAAAAACGGCAAGGTATATTCCAAAACCTGTAATTTTACTGTAAGTGTTCCGAAAATTACTTTCAGCATTTCGCCCGGCAGCAAGGAATTTTACACCGGCGGCGGTGATGAAAAAGCAGTTGTTGAGGTAAAGGATGTCAAAGGCGGGATAAGTGATGAATATGAATATAAATTCGAGTATGTAAAATACGGAGAGCTTACAGATACTTCTTTAACACCACCTGAAAATGACGCCGAGTGGCAAAGTATTAAGGATTTTTCTTCCGAAAGTACAGCCGATTTTACTGTCAATGATTCAGATAATGCCGGAATTTATGCCGTGCGTGTGTCTGTTCAAAATAAAGACAATGATGATGACAACCTCATATACCGTAAGATAATTAAAAATTACACTGTCAAGGTTAAAGTCGAGCATACACTTGCCGATATTAACACCCTGATAAATAAGATCGACACATGGTACAGCAATTCGATACAGGGTGATATGGAAGAAAAATTAAAAAATTGGTCGAGCGATAACGATCATTATTCGGAATATCCGTTTTCGTATGAAGATTACAGTAAGGCTTACTTTGCTGCATTGAATAGTAATTTTGACGGAAATACGGATTATGACAAGTTATATTCCGATCTTGAAACTCAATTTCGGAAATTGCAGAATTTGGTTAATTCAGGTTATGTATCTCCGGATCTTGAGACAGGAGATACACCAATTGGAATTGCTAATTCAGTTTTTCTCCTCTACAAAGATCTTTTACCTGTGGTAACCGATACTTTTAAGTCACTTGCCAATTCAAGCGTCACAAGTACGGTTATGTTTGGATTTGACTATAATGCCGTTGCCGATACGGTGTTTCCTATTTTTAAAGTAATTGCTTATGCATTAATAATTATTTTTGCAGGAATAAATGCGTTAGAGTCAGCACTTCAATATGAAATGTTTACATTACGCGGCGGAGTAAAAATTTTAGCACGACTGCTATTTGCTAAGATATGGGTAGACTTATCATTAGTTGTATGTAGAGCGATTGTATCTATGTCAGCTGAATGGCTTGTAGAAATAACAAATTTGACAACCTCTATCGCAAACAATATTAATATAGGAGTATCATTACAATCAAGTGATGCATGGATTATCGGGTGGCTAATTGACTTTTTTAATGGTGTATTATTGGCAATAGGAATTTTAATAGTAATACTCCCTCTATATGTTTTAATAATAATTTTGTTTGTGAAACTGTTCATAAGGTCATTTGAATTAGCTATGCTACAGTGCGTATCACCTGTATTCTTTGCCTGTCTAACAGGTGAGGCTACAAAACAATATTTCAGAAAATTTATTTTGACATATATTGCAGTAGTAGTTGAAGTGGTATTTATGGCATTAGTTTGGTATATATACATAGATTATTTAAATCAAGCTTTTTCAATTTCTCCGTCTACAAGCTCAGTGAGTGAGGTCTTTAGTTTGGAAAATGGTATATTGAATTTTATGATGGTATCCATTGGTGCGTATATACTTATGATCAAGCCTCCGAAAATATTACGCAATCTTGTACAATAAACTGTATTTTATTGAATTAAAAATAGAATGACCATTTACTTTAACCTGATTATGTGATATAATTTACATTAGATTATGAGGGGGACAATTATATGAGTCATAATAAAAAAATTGTATCAAGGGCTTTAGATCAGAAAGAAAATACTGTTGTTTGTCCAAAGTGTGGTAATGAAAATATTTCTTTTAGTATCGCCTTGGAGGAAGTTCCCCGTGGAACCGGCGAAGGCTGCTTTTTAACTTATATTTTTATGGTTATGCTGATTTTTATTCCCATTATTGGTTGGATTTTGCTCTATGCTATGATAACCGAAAAGAGGAAAACTAAAGGCGTAACTTACTGCCTATGCTCTCAATGTGGTTATAACTGGAAGTTGGACGATAAGGCTGAGATGCAGAAAAAGAAAACCAATAAAAAAATCATAGTTTTTATAATACTTGCAATTCTTGTTATTAGTGCGATAATTGAATTTTATTTTATTGCAAAATATAGGGGTGGTATATAAGTTCAAAATATTTTCGGACACGATTTTGAACATGACCTTTTTATTTCATAGGACTTAAAGACCATTTTACACCTTGACAGACACAGCATAATCGTTATATTATATAATCAGAAGGAAGTGATGCAAGTGGCAGAAAAAGATGTGGCAACAAAAACACTCGAATCCCACAATTCGGTGTTTGCCGATATTGTAAATTGTCTGTTGTTTGACGGTAAAACTGTGATAGATGAAAATAACCTTACACCTGCCGACAAGGAATCGCAGTATAAGGCTGACGGAAAAATTAGGAGTCAGGAGAGAGATGTTTCTAAGTTTTGGATGAATACAAATATAAATATTGCATTCATAGGAATAGAAAATCAGGTCGCTCCCGATGAGCTGATGCCGATAAGGATCATGAATTATGACAGTGCCGTTTATCGTGAGCAATACACGCTGAAGAAAAACAACAAGCTGAAAAAATGCTATCCGGTTGTTACTTTGGTTCTTTATTTCGGTAAGGATGACTGGAATTACGGAAAAAATCTGCTGTCATGTATTGATGTTCCTCCGGTACTTTTACCGTATGTGAACAACTACAGAATGAATTTCTACTCCGTGAAAGATATGACAGAGAAACAGATTGACTTATTCGAATCCGATTTCAAGGTGATTGCCGAGTTTTTCAGTGCATTGAACAACGGAACCGACTATCATCCGAGCAACCGGGTTTTGGAATACCCCGAAGAGGTTATTGATATGATAAGTGTTTTTTCGGGTGATAATCGATTCAGGGATGACTATAATGCGTTAATTGACGAATCTGAGGGAGGTATTACTATGTGTGAGATCTATGACAAAATCCTACAGGAAGGCAGAGCAGAGGGCAGAGCAGAGGGCAGAGCAGAAGGCGAAGCAAAAGGCAGAGCAGAAGGCGAAGCAAAAGGCAGAGCGGAAGGCAGACTTGCTGCACTTGCCGACCTTGTAAAGAGCGGTATTATAAAGCTCGAGCAGGCGGCG